>JAGOIJ010000095.1 GCA_017995695.1 Candidatus Omnitrophota bacterium
TATGTATCGAAGCCAGTTTCGTTTGATGATCTGTTAAAAGTGATCAGGAAATATATTCTATAGGTTACTAAAGGGTTACTAAGACATGCCAAAAAAGATTGATATACTCTTATCTGATGCGTTGATCGAAAAAAACCTACTTACCTTAAAGGATAGCGATGCCCTTTTAAAAGAGGCTGATTCTTTGGGGGTGAGTCTGCAGCAGCTTTTACTGAGTCGGCATTTTCTTCCGGAAAACGATATCCTTAAGGTGCTCGCTGAAAAGCTTCATTTAAGTTGCGTGGACCTTAAGAATACCGTTTCAGAGAAGCCAGCCTTAGATAAAGTTCCTGTTAAGATCGCTTCCTACTATAAATTCCTTCCGCTGCGGCTTAAAGATAGGGTCTTATCTATAGTTGTGGCAGCGCCACTGGATATTAAAACCCAGGATGAGATCAGAACTCAATTAGGGTTGGATATCGAAATGTTGCTCGCCTGTTCTAATGATGTGCATGAAGCCTTGAAGAAGCATTATGGTTTAGCTGCTGATACCCTTGATCAGATCAATGCGCAGTCTCAAGGGTCGGGGGCTAACGTTGAAACTGTTTCGTATGAGAAGGTCGAAGACATTGAAAAGCTCGCCGAGGACGCTTCAGTCATAAAGCTGGTTAATCAGATTATCCTTGAGGCGTATCGTAAGCGCGCAACGGATATTCATCTGGAGCCGTACCGAGGAGGCGTTGCCCTGCGCTACCGCGTTGACGGAGTATTATATGATGCAAACGTCGCTCTCGAAATAAAGAACTTCTTAAACGCGATTATTTCCCGGATTAAGATTATGTCTAATCTTAATATTGTGGAGCGAAGGCTGCCTCAAGATGGCCGGGCCATTGTGCGCGTGCAGGATCAGGTATTGGATTTGCGTATTTCAACTATCCCTACGCCATTTGGCGAAAGCGTGGTAGTGAGGATTCTTCCCACGCAGATGCTGTTTAGTCTGGAAAAACTCGGCCTTGCAAAAAAAGATCTGCAGATCTTTGAGAAATTAGTGTTAGAGCCGCACGGCATTATTTTTGTCACCGGTCCGACGGGAAGCGGCAAGACTACGACCTTGTACGCTTGTTTAAACCGCATCAACACCAAAGACCGGAAGATTATTACTATCGAAGATCCTATTGAATATGAAATGGCAGGCATTACGCAGATCCAGGTGCAGCCTGAAATCGGGCTTGATTTTGCCCGTGGCTTACGCAGTATCTTGCGGCACGATCCTGACGTTATCATGGTTGGCGAGGTGCGTGATCTAGAAACCGCCGAGATTGCCATCCGGGTCGCCCTGACAGGGCATTTGGTATTTTCAACGCTGCATACCAACGATGCCCCCAGCGGCATTACGCGTTTGCTTGATATCGGTGTTGAGCCGTATCTTATGGCTTCAAGCGTCGAAGCCTTCATAGCTCAGCGTTTAATCCGCGTTTTGTGCCCGGATTGTAAACAGGAAGATTCAGACGCTCCTGATGAGTTAAAGCAGCTGATTGCCATTGATCTGGGCGTAGAAAAGAAAGATGTCAAAATCATGCGCGGCAAAGGATGCAATAACTGTAATTTTACCGGTTTTTTTGGCCGGACGGCAATTTATGAGATGTTGCTTATTGACGATGCCATCAGGGATCTCATTCTTAAGAAGGCTTCTTCGGAGCAGATTAAGAAGCTTGCTGTTTCAAAGGGGATGCGCACCTTACGGCAGGATGGATGGAATAAAGTTCTCAATGGCGTTACTACACCCGAGGAGGTCATGAAGGTGACTTCAGCTGAAGAGATCGTCGGCGACGCAGGGGTATCAGCGTCTTCATCCGTTATGCCGTCGCCGAATAATACGCCAAATCCTTTGCAGGAGGCTGAACGCAGGGCTTTTATGAGAGTTAGTTGTGTTGCTAATCTGCGTTATAAGATATTTAATGCTCAAGATAACGATGCCCGGCACAAACGCGCTGTCGAGCAGTTCAGCGTTACCAAAGATATTTCTGCGGGCGGAATAATGTTTGTGGCAAGCGAGCCGGTAGCTGTTGGCTCGATTATCGAGCTGACGATTGAAGTGCCTGATGGCGGAAAGCCCATTGAAACATTAGCGAAAGTTGTACGGGTTGATGCTACTGCGCAGACCGCGGTATATAATGTAGCAGTTTGTTTCTTGGTTCTTGCAAGCGTTTAGCGGGCACGGTTAAAGAACTCCTTGTACGCAGAACGTAGGTAGTAGGCTTGCGGGGCTCCTGTTGTGTGGTAAAGAAAAAGAGTCGGTACATTACGCGAGGAGTTTGTTATGCTCTATAAGTATCGCGCGAAAAAAGGTCCGGACGATGTTGTTGATGGGACCATAGAGGCTAATTCCGAGAAAGAAGCAATTGAGAAAATCAGCATGTTAGGGTTTTTGCCTTTGCGTTTAGAGGAAGGGGCTCAGGCGCATGCTGCGAGCGTATCTTCTGCAAAAGGTTACCAGGGCCGCATTGGATCGCGTGAAATTACGATTGTCAGCCGTCAGCTAGCTAGTCTTTTAAAGGCAGGGGTGCCTATTCTTTCGAGCCTTAAGATTATTGCTGAACAGTCAGATAGTCTTGGGGTGCGCCAGGTATTAAACAGTATTCACGATGCAGTGAAGGAAGGGGCAACGTTTTCTTCCGGCTTGTCGCAGTATCCCAAGATTTTTTCTCCTTTATATATAGCCATGGTGCGTACCGGCGAGAATAGTGGTGTGTTGCCGGAGGTGTTGTTTCGCATTGCTGAATACCGCACTAAACAGGAAGAAGCGCTTTCTAGATTTCGGATGGCTTTAGCATATCCGGTGCTCATGGCATTGGTGGGCATGGGCACGATTATATTTATGCTTACCTATGTTATGCCGCGTTTAATAAAAATATTTGTTACGTTGGGTCAGCAATTACCTTTGCCAACGAGAATCCTGATTAAAGTAAGCAATGGGTTGCAAATCTGGTGGGTGTGGGTGGTTGTTGCATTATTCATGGTGGTTGCCTATCGTCAATCCAGGACGCAAGCTGCGCGAGTAATCTTAAGTAATCTATCGTTACGCTTGCCTTTACTCGGTAAATTTATGATTAAGTCAGAGCTAGCCCGTTTTAGCTCAACGCTTGAGTTATTATTGCGCAGCGGTATCCCGATTCTAAAAGCCATTGATGTGGCAATACCCGTCGTGCACAATGAGGTTCTTAAGGATAAGCTTAAGGCAAGTTACCTTGAGCTTGAACAGGGAGGTTCGTTCGGTAAGAGTTTACGTCATGCTAAGGTTTTCCCGCTTTTTATGGCTAATCTGATTACCGTGGGAGAAGAATCCGGGAAGCTATCTGATGCGTTGACTGAAATCGCCGTAAGCTACGAGCGGGATACCGACGAAGCGACCAAGATCATGGCAAACTTGCTTGAGCCGTTGATGATCCTCGGTATGGGTTTAATCGTAGGTTTCATTGTTATCGCTATGCTCTTGCCTATTTTTGAAATCAATGTTATGGCCCGTTAGCACAAACGCCACCATGACACCATTTCCTCTGAATGTTCGCCAGGTTCAAGGTAAGAGCGCTGCGTTGCTTTGTTTGTTTTTCTTGGTTTCTATGTTCTTAAGCGAGCAAAGCGTTTTTGCCGCAAGTTGGGACCAGGTCTCAAGCGATCACTTCATTATTCATTACACGGGCGATGATAGATTTGCTCGGGATGTTTCAGGTAAGGCGGAATTGTATTATGAACGCATTGCTCGCGAGCTCGGATATCCACGGTATTCAGAGTTTTGGACGTGGGATAAGCGGGTTAAAATTTATATTTTTCCCGACCACGCTTCCTTCATCAAAGCCACGAATCAGCCTCAATGGTCTCACGGTTTAGCCGACTACAAGAATAAAGAAATCCTTAGTTACGCCTGGAGCAGGGAATTTACCGAGTCGCTACTGCCTCATGAAATTGCCCATCTTATCTTTCGTGACTTTGTAGGTTTTAAGGGTGAAGTTCCTCTTTGGCTTGATGAGGGAGTGGCGCAATGGGCAGAGGAGCCTAAGCGTTCCCAGGTAAAGATGGTTATCAAAAAGCTGTTTAATGAGGATGCGGTATTATCATTTGCCGATATGATGGGTTTAGATATTCGCAAGATCGACCAGAGCGATAAAGTTTATATTCGTGCAACAAAAACAAAGGAAAATGAACCGGGGGTATTATTCTTAAGCGGAGATAATCTTATTAATACGTATTACATTCAGGCGGTGTCGTTGGTAGCATTTTTGATTGATAGTTATGGTTCGTTAAGTTTCGCAAGTTTTTGCCGAGAGTTACGCGAAGGAAAATCCCTGGAGGAGGGCCTTCGGTCTGCTTATTCACCGCATCTGAAAACTCTCGATGAGTTTGAGAAAAAGTGGCGTGAGTATGTGTCTAAATAACAAGGAGGTTTGATGAATCACACTCAATACTCAATACGCAATACTCAATACAAACACGGTTTTACTTTGATTGAACTTATGCTCGTGGTCATTATTATCGGCGCTTTAGCTGCAATGGTTATGCCGCGCCTTACCGGACGAAGTGAGCAGGCGCGTATCGCAGCTGCGCAGGCGGATATTAGCGCTAACATTGCGACAGGCCTTAAGTTATATGAGCTGGACAATGGCAGTTTTCCTTCTTCCAGCGAAGGCTTAAACGCATTATTGGCTAACCCGGGGTCTGCTCCTCGATGGAATGGGCCTTATATCGAGAAAAAGCCGATTGACCCTTGGGGGCGAGAATATAAATATAGGAGTCCGGGGGAGCACAGGCCTGCTGATTACGATCTCTATTCACTTGGTAAGGATGGCACTGAAAGCGCAGATGATGTTAAGAATTGGGATTAGACCACGTCACCAGTCGAAATTGCACAGGAGACGAGCCCGAGGATTTACGTTTGTCGAGGTAATGGTTGCAACGTGTATTCTTGCCGTAGGGACGGTTATGTTGTATCAGGCTTTCTTCCGTAGTTTGGATGCTCTCGGTTTTAGCGTTCATGCGCTTGAACTGTTTAATTGGATGGATGAAAAGGTCTGGGAAGCTGGTGATACACTGAGACGCTATGGAGATTTGGGAACCCAGGAAACGAGCGGTGTCATGAGGGTGAATAACAAAGCTTTTTCTTGGGAACTTCAAGCGCAGGTTGCCAACGAAATTGAAAATGAATGCACGTTGTATGAAGTTATACTTGATGTCTACTGGAAAGAGGGCCAGCGCAACGAACATCTATTTCGCGAGGGTTTTTTCTTAAGCAAGAAAAACTAAAGGTTATCTGCTATGGCAAAAAAACAGCGCGCCTTAACGCTGATTGAATTATTGTTGGTGGTTGCGCTCGTGGCTATTATCGGGATTGCTTTATTCTCCACACTGCGTAATGGTATTGATATCTGGCGACGCTTTCTTCAGCCTTTACCGCAGCAGGATTTGGTTCTAGCTTTTGATCGTTTTAGCCAGGATATCAAGAACGCGGTTGCATTTTCCAGTTTACCTTTTACTGGCGATCGGCAACAGGTTAATATCGCGACTGTCGTGAGAAATCCGCTTCTTAAGGTGCAAGGCGTTGGGCAGGTGAGCTATATATTTGATGATGCCCATGGGGCGCTATTAAGAGAAGAAAAAGATTTTTCCCATCTCTATAGTAGGGGGCAAGGTATAGTAAGGCCAGTAGCTTCCGGACTTTCAATGGTGCGGTTTGAGTATTATTTTTATGATGCGGCTAGAAAAGAGTTTGTGTGGCTTAACCAGTGGAACCAGGGGAAGTTACCTCTTGCGGTGCGCATGTATGCTACCCTCGATGATGATCAAGATGAAAGTACGTTTACTAAGACAGTTGAGATCTTGCAAGGCAAATAAGGCAAGCGTGTTAATATTGGCCTTATGGTCGCTTTGTTTTTTGTCTGTGCTTGCGGTGGTGATAAGCGGGATGGCCAGGCAGAAGCTTGTTTTTATCTATCGCGTTAATGAAAGAAGCGTATTAAGTTCAGTTAGCGGGTCGGCAGCGCAAAAGGCGTTGATCTTTCTTGCGGAAAAGCGTAAAGACATGACGTTCTGCGCGTTAAATGATGAGCTTAGCAATAATCCTGCTCGGTTCCAAGATATGCGTATCAAAGATGCGTTAGCCTCTGTTGGCTCAAGTGTTATCGGAAGCGACGGTTTGCCTACTTTTCGTTACGGGCTCATTGACGAAGCGCGTAAAATCAATATTAATACCGCAGATCTAGCTGTTTTAACCCGGCTTTTTCAGGTTACCGCCGGGATAGATGCATCCGAGGCAACAGATTTAGCGGCCTCTTGTATTGACTGGCGAGATAGCGATAGCGATGTTGTGATTCCGAATGCCGGAGCCGAAGATTCTTACTATATGATCCAAGAGTTTCCTTATGAAGCGAAAGACGCGGGGTTTGAGGTATTGGAGGAGTTATTACTCGTTAAAGGTATGCGTGAAGATATATTTACAAAAGTTAAAGATTATATTACTATGTATGGCGATGGCAAGGTAAATATCAATACAGCCT
>JAGOIJ010000096.1 GCA_017995695.1 Candidatus Omnitrophota bacterium
ACACGTGGGTCATGCACGTGTCTTTTTTTTTGAACTAACAACATAACACCATAGAGGAGAAAGCGTAATGAAAAAAACCAACCGGATCACCTCATTATTCATCAGTCTCACCCTTATTTTTCAACAAACCGGCTTTGCGCAAATGGCAGCATCTCTTGATGTTGGTAAGTTTATGGGCCTTACCCAGCCAAAGCTAGTATCTACGCAATTTCGCCCCCTACATTTACGCTATTTTTCCTATGATGCTCTCAATAATGAAATTAAAGTTTTGCTTGATAAAGGCGATGCCAAGGTCGATGAGCGGCAGGCCCAAGAATCCGCGCGTTCACTATTGCGCTATTTTCTTATTGGTATTACTGTTCCTGATGATGCATTTTGGGTGAATCTGCGCCCGGATATACAAGACAAAATTATTGACCCGCTCCTTGCCGAGACTGATGTAGGGAAGATTATGCTTGAGGCTGATGTGCAGCTTAAAAAAGACACCGCGCTTGCTACCTCCCCGCAAACTCCCGAAGGCAAAGTGTATTGGGAAAAACTCTATAAAAAAGCAGGTGAGTTGTTTGGCGCTGATAACATCACTATCCCCACCTTAACCCGACCCTGGATTGTGCCGAATGAAGTCATCATTCGCGAAAGCAACGATAGCGTGTATGTGTATAAAGCGACCATGAAAGTCATGCTCGAGCAGGATCATCTAAAAGATTCGGCTGATTATACGTTTGATGATCCGCGCATGAAAGCGCTCAACGAATATTCTTCCCAACTTATCCGCGAACTCATTATTCCTAAACTTAACAAGATGGTAAACACTTCAAAGTCGTATGCGCCGCTGCGTCAGGTATTTTATTCGTTGGTTTTAGCGCGTTGGTTTAAGGCGCGTTACAGCGGTAAGAGCGGGCTTTATCCTTCGATGATCAACCGCAGCAATCTCACTGGCCTTGCTTCAGCGCAAGCCTGGTCAAAGACTACCTATTTTAACGAATATCAAAAGTCATTTAAGAGCGGCGAATATAATCTCAGCGTCCCCGTTACTACCATGATGGGTCAGGTGATCCGCAATTATTTTAGCGGCGGCGCAGATTTTACTGCCAAGCAATTGCAGATTACGCAGCAACCGATTTCAGGCTCAAGTCCCGTTGTTTCAGGTTTTATGGCGAACAGAAACTTGTTGCCTATATTGGCAATGGTCCCTGGCACTATGGTGTTGTCTGCAGTTCCTGCTCCGGGCAACGTCGTGCCTATGCTAAGCTTAACCAGCCAGGCGTCTTTAGTTACGGCTAGCTCATCGCCGGTTGCGGGTATTCAAAAAGCTCCTACGGTTATTGCCGAGTTTACGCACAAGGGAATGGAAGAGAAGCGGACCAGGGGTCTTGCAAGAGATTTCTTTAGCGCTGATCAATTAACTGCTATTGCTACCTGGCAAACTCCTCAACGCGTAATTGCCGAGATAAGAGTTAACAGAACCAATCATGACGGGCATGGGCTGACGGTCCATGTGGTTTATGCTAATAATGCAGGAGATGAAATTATATTCAATCAAGTTAAAGGTTCTGCGGTGTTGCCGTTAAGAAGTATAGCTACCGATGCGTTAAAGAAGAAAGTCGCAGTTGATTCTAGCAGCGCTGTGGCAGCCTCGTCGCCGGTTAACTTAGCAAGAGGAGGAAAAATTGACGTCTCAGGATTGCGTGGGCAACATATTGAGGCTATGTTTGCACAAGTATTTGCCTACTCTAGTAGAGGGAAGCAAGGTGTGTTTAGCGAGGCATTG
Organism: Candidatus Omnitrophota bacterium; assembly: GCA_017995695.1. Lineage (GTDB taxonomy): Bacteria > Omnitrophota > Gorgyraeia > Gygaellales > Profunditerraquicolaceae > JAGOIJ01. Next base: position 1,772 of record JAGOIJ010000096.1, read on the forward strand.
GATGAATTAAAAAGAATATTATATCCTCAAGCTGATAAATTGATTTCTCCGGAAGATATTGCTAATGAAAATAAGATTGTTGGTTTTCTGCCTGAGATCTTGCGGTTGTTGAATAATGTACTCGCAGCGCAACTTAACTTGAAAAAACAAGATAAGCCATATCTAAAAGCGATTAATGACGTTCTGGGTATTCTAGAGCTTGCGCAAGTGTTTGCAGAATTGAAAGGTAAGAGCGAGACATCTAGTTCTGCCTCTTCGCCGGCGCAGTCTCCCGGTCAGGCTACCCAGCAGCAGGCGGCTTCTGTGGGTTTTTGGCTTTTGCATGATGTGCCTACCGCGCTCATGCAACAATCTCCAGAATTCAAGGTATTTTATTTGTCGGTAGATCCAAAGGATGGTTCATGTTTGCCGATTCCAGACCGCAAGTATCCTTTTGATTACAGGTTTAATAAATCTTCTTCATGGGGCGCGATGGTCAATGATGTGAGGCGCCGTCCTCCACAGGATATACAAATCAGCAATCCTTTGTTCAATGTGTTTCTTACTATGTCTCCTGAAATAACGATGGCTTTACAAGATACCTATCTTGTATTTATTCCCGGGCAAGCGCCGGTTTATTCCCTAACCCGCAATGAAATTTTCCTGGATTCGTCATTGCTGGTTGCCGGGAGAGAAAAGGATTTGGCATTACGCTTGAGCGCGTTAGCCAAGGAGCGCGGTTTGGTTTTGCAGGCTTTAACGAAAAGAGTTTCTGGTGTGATAAATCCATCCCAGCTTGGCGAAGCAGTTCCTTTAGTCCAAAAAGCGCACGTTGAAGCCGTTAAATTTATTCAAAGTCAGATTACTGCCCGACAAGCTGCTCCTGGCAAGCCAGCCGCCTCATCGCCATTAACTGCAGATGATGTGCGCATCGGACAAGTAGTTACGCGAATCCTTACCGAGAGGGTGGAGCCACGATTCCGCGCGCTCTTTGGTAAGACCAAGGCAGAAGCTGAGAGAATTGATCCAGCTTTGGCAAGAATTAGTTTTGACGGTAATTCCAATCGTTTGGGCTGGAACATGGAAGGTTTGCAATGGTTACTTGATCATCCTGAAGCAGTTGAAGGCGTTGTTAATGACGCCCAACGTATCGACAAAGATTACGATTATGTTATCTTTGCCGGCATGGGCGGTTCAGGTTTATCAGTTCAGACAGTGAAGACAACGTTTGGGCCGCAGGATTATGTTATTTTTGCCGGCACGGGCGACTCAGGATTATCCGCACAAACGGAAAAAACCACATTTGGCGAGGATAAGGTGGTTGTCTTTAGCTTACGTACTACCGATCCTTCAGCCATAAAAGAGATCCTTGATGAAATTGCTCGGTGCGCAGGTTCATTGCAGCAAGGGCTTTCGAGAACGTTGGTAATTCCTATCAGTAAATCAGGCACTACGGAAGAAACAGTGAAGCATAAGAAGTATTTTGAAGATTTGTTTCGCAAGCGGGGGATGCTTTCAAGTAAGCATATGTGGGTAATTACGGACAAAGGTTCACCGTTTGATACGGGTGAATATGAACAGCGTGAGATTCAGTTTAATGATAATGTTGGTCGATATGGTGATCGAGCGACCAAAGGTGACATCGGCGGAAGATTCACCGCGCCTACCACAAACATATTCCTGCTTCCTCTAGCGCTTGCTGTACAAGATAAAGATAGGATTATGCGTGTGTTGCGCGCTGCGCAAACGATGAACAGCGAAGTTGATGTTGCCGAAGACCAATTTGTTCGTCTTGCCGCGTTTCTCTATTATTATGCCGCGCAAAAAGGGAAAGATAAGGTTACGCTCCTTGTGCCAGATTCATTAAGAGAATTTCCTTTGTGGGCTGAGCAGTTGATTGAAGAATCGCTTGGCAAGGATGGCAAGGGTGTGACGATATTCTATGGAGAAAAGCTTGCGCAAGAGGCATTGCGTGTTCCTGATGCTAGTGACCGTGTGTTTGTGCGTATTAATGTCGGTGATACGCTCACCAATAATGAACTTTGGCGTGATCTCGTTCAATCCGCGTATCCTACCTTTGAGTTGAATGTTGACAGTATTGATTCTTTGGGTGGCCTGATGCTTGGTTTTCAACGTACAGTTGCCGACATTGCTTATTTGTGGGGTATTAATTTTGTGAATCAGCCCGAAGTGCAGGGATATAAGACCGCTACTACCAGAGTCATGAATGCGCTTAACCCTGGAGAGAGAGTCGCGGTTCCTTCGGCTTGGAAATTTGTTTCAAGCGGGTCCCTGAAGCTGTATCTTACCCCGCTTTACGAAAGCGGCGCAATAACCGAAGAGCAGCTACGACAAGAAGTAGAACGCATGGGGCAATCATTCACTGATATGGCTGCGGTTTATGCTGCAATCTTGAACCTGTTAAGTAATAAGCCTGGTTTTGAAGCCGGGGAATTAATTTCCTATGGCAGAATGGGCATCCTGCAGCCTTTGCTGGAAGAGGTTCGGGCTAAACTTTTTACCCAAACATTACAACTACCGTGTAAGCTTGGGGAGGGCCCGGATAAGAATCACTCCTATCATCAGAATGTAAAAGCAGGCAGGAATATGTGGTTTTCTACGTATCTTTTAAACCTTAATCCTCAACAGCCATCCGCGTTGCCTTTTGACGATAATCTGATTAAGGCGCAGGCAATCGGCACGGTTCAGGATTTAGCCGCTGGCAAGCGCAAGGTGGTTTTAATTACCACTAATGCTTTAGCTTCGCAGGCGCGCGATGATTACGAGGATTTCTTTGCCAGGGTATCCGTGTATATGGGGCTCAATCGATCTTCGTCTCAAGCCGCCGCCTCATCGCCGGTTGCCGTGGTTGCTCCTTTGTCAGTCAGTGAGTTGCGTAATCCTGAAAATATTGCTCATGCTTTGGCGTGGATGGGAAATAATAAGTATATCTTTGGCGGCGGTTTTGGGTACGATATCCGTATTAATGACGCCGTTACCGATTCCCAAGATACCATCGCGTTTCATTATGCGGTGGGCCGGACGTTTGGCGGCAAGCAGTATCTTAATGGCCGCGGGCGGGCATTAGTCACCGGTGATCAGCGTTCAACATCGCTGGCATTTCGCAAGGCGCTCGTGCAAGGGCTTGCCGATGAGGGTATTGAGGTTGTTACCCAATCAGATGAAGATGTTATTACTACTGCATTAACTAGCCGCAAAGGCCTTGCTGATGAGTTTGATTTAGTAATTTAGGTAAGCGGAAGCCACAATCCTCCCCAGGCAAACGGGGCAAAGATCGTATTCAAAGGCCTGCCGTTTTATGGGAATGATCTGGTGCAATTTAATCAGGCGGTTGCTGTTCAGGAAGGATGGTCTGCACAACAGCGCCAAGGCCGTATTATCGTACAGGATGATATTATTGAGGAGCATATCCAGGCATTGGATCGCGCAACACCGGATTTAAAGAATCCGCCCAATGTTATTGTTGATTATCGTACGGGCGCAGCAAGCACCGTTTTTTCTGCGCTTGCCGAACGTAAAGGGTATCAGATAGTAGTGTTAGATTCAGCAGATAGTGAAATTCCCGACGCAATATTTGAAAAAACAGGCAAGCCGGTCTTGATTGCCTTGAATGCGACTCCCTCTCCAGGCATGGAAGCAGGGATTTGGGATCCTTCCAAGCCGGAGGCATACGATCAAATCAAGAAAGTGCAGTTACGCATATATGGTGATCCGCGTTTCAAAGGCAAACAATTTGCAGGTATTGTATTTGACGGCGACGGGGATAGGTCAGGGTTTCTCGATGAAGGTACTTTTGATGAGGCTTCCCGCTCTTGGCGCCCCGGTGAAATTGTTGCGCCTGACCGCATGCTGATGTCTTTTTATCAGCGTTTTGTCCTTGAAAACATCGCTGGCATCAAGGCGCTCAATAAGCTTGGGCATACGGTAAAACTAGCATTAGACGTGCGCGCCTCCGCGGTTATTGTGCAGGTGCTCCAAGATATCGCGCAAAAACAAAAGATACAGATTGATGGAGAGTTCATTGCCGCAGGTTACCCCAACCATCGCGGGTTTGTGCGTAAAGAAGTTTCTGCGATCTCTGAACTCTTGGCAGCGGGGCAATCAAAACTTTCTGCTGAGGAGTTAGCTGCCGTGCATGCATTGATGCGAACATACACCAGCGCCGAGGCGTCCGGTCATTTCTTCTTTAATGTCCTCCGCCAGGAGCAGTTCTTTAGGCTCAAGACAGTAGTTGATGATGGAATTACCAGTTCTATCATCTATCTGCGTTTGGTGGATACGCTGGGAGATTTTGAGCTTAAGGGTGCTGCGTATCGTGAGCCAAGCGTTAAAAAGGCGGATGCCATATTCCCTATTAATACCGTGACTAATGAAGTCAGGCTTGAGAAGGCGCCTGCCGATGTTACCAAGAAACAAGCATTAGCAGAGCGTATTATTATGAAGTTTGCCGAAGATAATGCTGGGCTTATCCCCATGCCGGTTAGCGAGTTGGCTGAACGCGTTGCTTTGGCGCGCAGTAATCCTCCTGAGCGGCAGTCTGCCCAGGAGTCTCTGCTGCTTGTTGATGGGGTGCGGCTTGTGCTGAATAATGGTTTATGGGTGCTGTTCCGCAAATCTAACACTTCAGCAGTGATCACCTTTAAGGCTGAAGCGGATGCTGCTGGGAAAGAAGCCCAGATGGGGAATCTTCTGAGCAGGCTGCTTAC
>JAGOIJ010000097.1 GCA_017995695.1 Candidatus Omnitrophota bacterium
TATAAGAGACAGGTAAGAAACCTTTCCTTGCAACAGCGAGTCTTTTAAGGCCGCATCATGTACCTTTGTGATGCTCCACTCGCCAATCTGTAGGATAGCCGTATAAGAGGGAAGAATGAATATGGATGAAAGTAGGATTATTGCAAAAAATAGGGTGGCGAGGGAAACTTTAAGAGGAAGAAAACTCGAGGAAGAAATACCAAGCTGTTCTCGTTCTGGCGGAGCATGGACTAAAATTCCGGCAAGTATTTTTGTTAACGGATCAGATCCTTTTGCTCCTAATGGAGAACTAACACCTTCCGATGTACTCATTGCCATATCTTGGAGCATGATTACGCCTTCGCGTATAACTCTAAGGTTAACCATCTTCTCCTCTAACCTGTCAATTTCTTGCTCCAGCGTTACTGATTCGCCTAAATACCATTCAACTGCTTCAGGCATCCTCAAGATATCAAACGGAATGGTTAACCACCGCATTAAATCGTTCTCTATTCCACTGATTTCTTTGTCAAGAGCATCTCGCCTACCCTGCATGATATCCGATGCATTCGGCTCAATCATGGTATAAAGTAATCGTCTCCTATCCCATCTGCCCAGCTGAACAAAATTCTCAATAAAACCAGCGTTCGTTTTCCTTAAGAATGCAGCAACTCCATGTAAGGCTTTAGCCTTCTGGAAATAATAATCTTTCGTTTCCTTAACAACAGCGGCAGGTACTTCACAAATAGAAACCTCTTGATAGTTAATCCATGTGTTCGGAGCGTTGCTTTCCAAGAATACACACTGAAAAATCTCAAAGCGGGGATCCTGGCGAGATACCCTTCGCAGTAATGCGCTAATTTTATCCATATAGCCAAAGAAATCATCAGCATCAGCTCCATCAAATTCCAGGCCGAATGCCGTGGCAAGTGCCTTACCATACTCACCCATATCCCAGCGCATCACATAATCGGCGAGCGTCCCAGTAAGATTTCGCTCAAGAATAGATGATTCAGCAATTGCTGTGATATTCTGCGCCGGAGCCAAGACACTGGCTATCCCGCCCACAAGCTTACTCTCTGCTGTCAAGACCGATGCCACAATTTTAAGAAAATCCCGGCGCGAAAACTCCGCCGGCGAGCTGGCGCCGCCTTTGTCCTGCCTGCCGCTCCTGCCGAATAAATACTCTTCAAGATCAACCTCGCCCCATCCTAATATGGCGAAGAGAGCACTTGCTGACCTTCTGATATCGCTAGCCACGGGAGCAAATAGCTTATGATGGATTACAGGCTCAATGCCCCACCAGGTAAACCTTGTTTCGTAAACCAGCAAGCAAGAAAGTCGGTCAAAAAATTCTTTAACGACATCCCGAGGATCTTCTTTGCCTTTATCAATACTTACAACAAGATTACTTAACTCCAATGCCACATCTTGATAGATCCTCTGGACCATGGATAAATCAGGATACTCTGCATAGGAACTAATTGCTGCATGCAATGATTCTTGCAGCTCACCGAGCAAACGCAACGCTTCTGACCTTTCTCTATCAACCACCGCTCCTCTTTCTTTTCTTATTTTAGTTATATTCCACCTTCCCCTCATGTCGTGCTGGCGCGAAGAACCATGTTCCAATCGTGCATATACTGCGCTGGCAATAATCTTATAAGCGCTCTCCAGAACGACCATGTATAGATAAAGATAATTCGCGCGATAATCAAGCGACCCCTTAAAAAGTCTGCGATAATCATCTAAAATCTCGACATACTCTCGCAAGCCGCTGATGCACCGCTTCAACTCAGACAAATATCTCTTGAGCTGCTGCATCTTGACAATAGAATGAGACAGAAGTGAAGCTTGCAAACTAAATGAATGGGTAACAGCCAACGCGATGGTAGCAGGCCTTCGGCCGGCAGGAAAACTCGGCAAAGCAAGTGTAGCGACACTTCCAAAAACTCCCTCAGGAGCGCCGCTCAGTGCATCGATTAATCCTCGAGTAACCCAATGTTCTTGCGCAACACGCATCTCTCTGTGCGCAATGGTCATGATTGCATCAAATATTTCTTTTCTCTCATCCCTGATTTCAAACGTAGGCACCCTTGTTTCTCTTGCCGGTTTCGGTTCTTCAAAGATACGCCCTCGATGCTCTTCTTCTGTGACAAGCCACGTTCTCCATAGAGATGCTTCGCTTCTGGCAAGGGGTGTCAGCAAGATATGTCTTATAAATTGCTCCCTCGCCTCACTGTCAGGGATCGTCAAAAGTTTTGGCGTACATGCGATTCTGCCGTTTTTCCAGTACGTCAACAATGCCATAAGCGCCTTACTCTTTGCAACAGGCGAAAGCTCATTGAACTCCTTGAGTCTGCGAAAAGTTTCGCTGTACGCTGACAGAGGATCCTCTAATGCAAAGGTTATCTTGACAGCAACACTATCGCCATAGGCGATAGGCTCACCCCAAACAACAGTCACGACTCTATCATTTTCTGTTACGGAAGCCACCTGAGCGGCCTTGAGCAGCTGTTCCATGGTGTTATGCAATGCATCGCTATGTGCTGGGTCGAGATCTTGAGCAACCATACCCATTGTTTCCAGCCGGTTTACAGCCGTGGGGATATGTGCGGTTAACCGCAATAAAAACCGCTCATGAGGACAACGAGCCATGATATTCTTCAAAGCAGAAACGGGATTCCCTTCCACAATCATGTCGTGATACGCAGCGCCTTCATGAATTATCGAAATGGTATTTTCATCGGCGGGAGAGCTGGCGCCGGAAAAATCAGAGACTGAATCATTCTTCTCCCAACTAGCCAAACGGATTTCTTCTTGTTTAATCTCAGAGTCGATTTGAGCAATAAAATGGGAAATTTCTGCTTTAATTTGCGGCTTTCTTTTTGCACTCTTTAAAAAAGCTTTCAAGATTTCGATTCCTGCCCTAAACGCAAACTGCTCAGCCTGGAATCTTTCGGTTATGCCCTGATGCAAGAAGCTGTAAACGCAACCTCCGAGCTCATGAGCTACTATAGTCGCAACACGGGCAAAATAAGCAAAACAGTTCAAATGAATAACTACAAGAATCTTATCCGCTGAACCGTCTTCATGAGAAAAAGCAATAGTTAGAGAATCCACAGAATGCATTGACTCGGTATTGCCAACTACGAGTAAAACCTCATCTATATCATCTGTCTTGGCTAAAAGAACTTTACCTTGATTTATTGCATCAACAATCGGTTTTAGCTTTCTTAGGCCTATTCGGGTAGACATAAGAACACTCAAAGCGCTGTTTATTATACTTAACTCATCATCAGATAAATTAGAGCAACACTGCAATAACCTTTCCATGTAATCATTTGGTTGTTGCTCATCCTGTGCCGGGCTGGAGGCGTCTTTGGGTCGGAATATAACATTGCCCAATGCAAGATTAAGAGCCCGGCTCAATAAAGCTGCATAATAATCGGGGATCTCTTCTATCGTGGGTTTGATAACCTTCTTCGGAGGTATCGTGAGTGTCGAGCCATCATCCAGGGTAACGGTTGCGGAAATTTTTAATTCCTTCAAGAAATCCTGTGATTTGCAGAGCTGTTCGATAAAACCGTCCCACAGTTGCTGGTAGCGGAAGATACCGCATTGCTCCCTTACCAGCCTCGTTATAAGCGACAAGGCATCCGGCCCGTGGCGCAACGCATAGTTAACCTCATGGCCATTTTCCCCAAGCCGCTCAATCAGGCGGTCCTTTGAGAGAAATGCACCGGTCACCAGATATGCAATTTCAGCTATTGCTTTCTCTTTTTCTGCTTCGCTCAAAGTGGTAAAGTCCAATAATTGGCCAGCTATTTGACCACGGTACTGTAACAATAATTCCATAGCCTTTTCCGCTTTGCCCAAAAGCTCAAACCTCGAGCTAAATACATAGAAAAACCAAAACAAGAAGCTATATAAATATTCTTCCACAAACGTGCCACGTTCACGCAGGTCAATTGTTTCGCTGTAAGAAAATCTTTTTTGATGCCCGGGAAAATCATCCCCCTGCGCCGGGCTGGAGGCCGCGGGAAAAATAGAACCGTCCCCTTTATTTGAAACAGAATCATCTTCCTTATTTGAGGGCAAGGCCTGGCTGCGTATCCGATTGAATTGTTGCGTCGATGAATACAACAAGCCGTTCAGATAATTATACTGCGCTCTTTTTGAGGCAAGCTCGCGAGAATAAATAGCGCGCGCATGCATTACGGAAAGAGCCCTAGCCACATGTTCAGCCAAAGGACCGCTTGATTCCTCATTAATGATCTCGAAAAACCTTTGACCGATAGCGCGTACCTCGGATTCACGCTGCGCATAGAGCGCATGCGTAAATATGCGACGCGCAGCGGTCAAGCGCGCCGCGCGCGCCTGAAGCGATCCGATAGGCAATTCGCGCACATACATGCTGCCATCTTCAGCATACTCAAGCACTGCCGTACCCAAGCGCAAACTCTCAAGGCTGCCATCGTCTAATCCGCCATCGAGTTCTCCGGAAACAATATCATCAAATATAATACCCTTAAGCAAATCCTCCCTGGTTCCCTCGTCTTCTAGCAAGCCTTGCGCAAGGCATAAACCTGGCTCATTGGTTTTCGCCCAACTGGAAAAAATATTTTTCTGATGATTGTGCGCAGCAATGCTATCAACAACATCAAAACAATATGCCGCTCCTTTTAAAACCATTGCCCTTAAGATTGGATGTTGATTAACACGACCGATTGCTCCAACGATATCATCCATATCCCCCAGCGGCAAACATCTGCGCAACATTAACTTATCACCCAGGTACAATACTCCGTCTGCGCCAGCAACAAGTTCTTGAGGCCCATGTTCATGCACACCATAGTGCGCAAGCATGGGAAAACGCCCAAACTGATCCTGCCGTTCAGACGTAAAGATTTCTGCCCAATGATGCTTTTCTTCACCGTGATCATACGCATAAATGTCAAGAAACGGTATTGCGCGTGCCTTCAGCAGGATACCGTTAGTCAGGGTAACGCCGCACTGCTCCATGATATCTGATGATGATAAACGCGCCACAAGAAGCCCTCTTGCGCGAAGCGAAGCGAATAACTCATCCAACGGATTATCATGCACAAGTATAGCGTACTGCATATACACATTACCCGGGCCCCACTCGCTTCCTAACGCAAGCAGAAAATTAATAATGGTATCTACATCAACTCCTCTGTGCTTATGCATACCATCCCAGCTAAAAGAAAGCTGAACACCCAAACCTTTCTTCTGCAATAGCATCCTGCGCAACGCACCGAGCAGCTCCTGCGCCTTAGCACGATCGACAGCAAACGCGGCGTTGGTTATAAAGATAACAAACTGGACATTATGTAAACCGCATATTTGCTCTGTCATACTCAAGAGAAAATTCGGATCCTCAAACGTCTCTCCGATACACCAGCCATATTCGTTAAACCCTAACGCATCTGCCTGGAGCAGCATGCGCTTAACAGTATCGGGATGATGGAGCGGATATCCACTCAAGATCTCTCTCTGCAAACACCCTGCGCAACGCAATGAGCATGCGCCAGGTCCGAGCATAAGCACGGCAGGAGCGTATACTTCGTTTTGATAGCGCGGCAAGCTGCGCAGAATAGCCTCTTCTGTTGCCTGCGCCGGGGAACTGGAGGCATCAGGAGTAATAAACTTTGTGATTTCAGCAACATGTGTAACAATGCCACCTTCCTCTACCAACTGTTCAATCCCTCGTTCGATATCACTCTCTAAATTGTACGGTTGAATGATTTGCCGGATAGCGTCTCGTGTCGCGGGAATACGAGTGAGTGTTTCTTCTGCAATCTCTTCGGCTTCCTTCTCACCCACTCCATGCGCTAACAAGAAGATGAGGATATCGCCGAATATGCTTGCCCTCTGAATGCCACTCTGCGACAATGCTTCAATGCGCGAGTCCACAAAACTTGCATAGGCAAGCCCATAATAATAAGACCACTGGGGCTCATGTTCAGTGGCTGGATGATACATAAAATCTGTCTGAAAAGGACCGCCGTTAAAGGAACTGAATACCCATGCTCCTCGACGGTGGAGCCAATCAATGGAGTGGCAAAACTTTTCCAACTGTTGCTTGCGTTCAGTAAAATCAGCTACTTCAGCCAGAGATTTACCGAGGCCAAAGGCATTCCAAAAGTATCTCATCAATGAAAGCCCTTGCAGCGATTCTTCTAGCGGTCTACTGCTCGATACGCGCAGCAGTCTTAATAAATACAACCAACCTGTGATGCTAGCGATATCTCTCTTAAGAGATCCTGCCTCACCGATAACATTGGTCAACCAGTGTACGGTTTCGTGGGCCGCGGTCTGCGCAAACCAATAAGGATGTGTAACGGATTCGCTAATGATAAGCTCTTGGCCTATGAC
>JAGOIJ010000098.1 GCA_017995695.1 Candidatus Omnitrophota bacterium
GGATCATAGAGTGGGCTAAAAGGATCACGATAGCGCCAAAACATATGCTGTATGGCATCAGTCGCTTCAAAATAACAAAAGAGGATGCCCGAATCGACTTTACGCAATTCCTGATCTAACATCTTTTTCTTCCCCTCAAAGATATCCTTAACCTGCTCAAGGAAAGCCGACTCTGGAAGTAAACCTTCACTCAACGAGTGCGATTCAAAAGGCGCTCCTTGCGTGTAAAAAAGGCCAATATTTTCTGCTAACGCTCTGCTGAAATCTTGCGGATGAGATATCGTAAAAAATGGAGCTCGGGGATCAAAATTAATCGGGCTGATATAAAGCTGGAATTCCGGCTGGACCTGCACAAGATATAGCTTAACAATACACTTCATAGTGCGCAAGAAGCCTAAGCGAAACGTCACCTCCTGCCAATCGCTCCATTCACCCTGGGGGAGCTTAAATGATTTTCCCTGGTATTCGATGACTACTGAATCCGCTCCCTTCTGCTGCACAACCTTAAAAGGAACGGTAGTCTCTTTTGGCGCGCCCCCCCATTTCGCGATGCGCGGTCCAATAAAACGCAATGTCATCAAAGGAGATTTTGTAACATGCAATATCTTTCCAGAGCCGCCCAACTGATGGCCGGCGCTGTTAGACGTATATAAGGTAAAGGTGCCAAACGTACCTATCGCATCCGGCACTCCCATCCCAGAGAGCATCCTCCCATACAACTTATCAGGAGGAAAAGTCACCGGATGAGTGATAATGGTAGAATGTATTTTCTTGTCTGAGGCATAATTCCAAAAACACTTGCTGCGCATAAGCCTGCGACGCTCAGAAGATTTAGTGCCGGACAATGAAAGTTTTAGCGCATAGGTCTTTGGATCACGGATAATAAACTCAAAGATGCCATGCTTACCGGGGTTTTTACCCGTCGCCAAAGATGACCAAGCCGTAGGAGATTGCGGAGGATTCGTGGTTGCTAACCGCCGATAGGTCCCTTGTTCCTTCAAGCGAGCAAAATGCGGCAATCTGCCTGACTGCATCATCGGCTCAATAATCTCCGGGCTTAATCCGTCAAATCCCAAAATGATAATCTTATTTTTGAATACGCCTTCTGTTCTTTTCATTGTCACTCCTGCAATGGCAAACCCTAGTATGATGCAGATTATACACCCAAATACTAATTTTTTGTTTTTCTTTATAAAAAAAGGGATTTTCTTCATAAAAGAAAGAAATAACCCTAGCGAACCAAGAATCAAAGCAATAAGCCATCCCCCGGCTGATAAAAAAGTAAATCCCGTTCCAGGATCAATATATCCTAATCGCAATCGACCCCCCCTTAAACAACAACCCCAACGCCCTCAAGAATGTTTTCTCTTTCTACCACTATCCTGCCTAAAGCGGGGATAAAAGAAAACGGCTCAACCGCTATAGGATAATCCGAGCATAAAGTAACACGACCGGCTTCGTTAACGAGCAGTCGCGGCGAGCTCTCCTCTATGGAAAGGAGCGTGGCAGTATTAATCCTACGATCTATCTTCTGAACGCACACGCTCGTTTCCTGCGTTGCGCAGCGCAGCGTTAATCTGTCATTCGGCAATAACGGCTTTAAAGATGTCCAGAAAATATCTGCTGAAATAGTGGTTGTAACGCGCGGGAGTACTTTTGTTTCCGAGATAACATCCCCGCGCTTCAGAGATAAAGAACCTTCTAACAATAAACCAATGCTCTCTTGGGCAACCGCCTTTGTTTTATTGCGTAAGAAATATTGTAAAGATTTGATCCGCGCCTTTTGCTGTGAAGTCACAATTACCACTTCCTCACCCTTGCGTATTACACCGGAAAGAACCTTCCCAACAATACTCTTGCCTGCATCTGTCTCATAGATATCCTGAACACAAAAACGCATAGGCAAATGCGCATGCTTCTTTGCTACCCTGAATCTATCGATGGCCTCAAGAAGCGCCGGGCCTTTATACCAAGCCGTAGTTTTTGATCGATGCACAACATTATATCCTTTTGCTGCTGAAATAGGAATGACCGGGATCGGCGCTTGACTAACAGGAGCAAAAAATTCCCTGAATTCTACTGCTATCTTCTCATACTGTTGCTGGGTTGTTGACCCGGTTAAATCTATCTTATTAACCGCTATAATGACTTTGGTGATACCGAGCATTTTTAACAAATAGGCGTGGCGCTTACTCTGCTCTTGCGTTCCCTCTTGGATATCAACGATCAACACAGCCGCATCTGCGGCGCTTGCTCCCGTAAGCATATTCTGAATAAGCTCAATGTGCCCTGGGGTATCAATAATAATATACGGCCGCTTTTTTACCGTAAAAAAGATTTGCGCTGTATCAATCGTTTTATGCTGCTGACGCTCCTCTTTAAGCTGATCAACAAGATACGCAAGCTCTGCCTCGCCGCCAAGCTCCTGCGCAATGCGCTTTAATTCGCGTATCTTATCTTGAGATAACGAACGGGTTTCAAGCAGAATCCTGCCAATAAGGGTTGATTTGCCATGGTCCACTGAACCGGCAAAAACAATCTTCATGGGTTGGTTGTACATAGTTATGCTAGGCTCGCCACGCTTGCGGGAACGCCTACATATAACCGAGACTGCGCAGTTTTTGCATAGTATAGGTATCTTCTTTGTCTTGCGCGCGGCCGCTGCGTTCAGCCACCTCGGTTACTTCTAATTCTCTGACTATTTTCTTAATCGTATCAGCGTGGGAATCGACCGGCGCGCAGCATGGCTGACAACCAATGCTACGATACCGCTTGCCTTGATAAGCAAAATATAGATTAATAACAGGAATTTTTTCGCGCGCAATATACCGCCAGATATCGAGCTCAGTCCACTGCAACATAGGGTGAATCCGCATATGCTGCTGGCCTTCTGTCTGTGCCTTATAGAAATCCCACAACTCCGGACGCTGCTGTTGATACCTCCAACTAAAATCCGACTCGCGCAAAGAAAAATATCGTTCTTTCGCCCTGATGCCATGCTCATCTCTTCTGATAGCTAAAAGTAAAGCCTTAAAAGAATACTCTGCAATAGTGCGTTTAAGCGCTTCTGTTTTTAACGCATTGCAACAAGCGAGCTTTTCTTTTTCAGGAGACATCCCCTGCCTTAAAGACTCATCGTTCCTGCTGATAACAAGCTGCACATTCCACTTTTTTGCGTACTCATCCCTAAACGCATAAATCTCTTTAAATTTATAGCTCGTATCAATGTGGACAACCGGGAAAGGAATCTTGCCAAAAAATGCTTTGCGCGTGAGCCAAAGCAACGTTGTAGAGTCTTTGCCCATAGACCAAAGCAGGGCGATGTTGCGGAAGCGCGCATACGCTTCTCGGATGATATAAATCGAATTATGTTCCAACTCTTCAAGATAATCCATGTTAAACCTTATACCATGATTCTATGAAATCAGTCTGCGTCCAACCTAGCGCCCAATTACCATAGCTAATAGAATGCGGCTATAATCCCGCAGGGTAATACGTACCGCGTTTTGCGGCAAAGCGAATCTTCCGGGGAAAGGGCGGGAATGAATTGAAACCTGCGTGTGGTGCAGCACGTGCTCGCGCGAATCATTGTGGGTGAGAAAAAGAAAGAACTTCTCTGCCCAGCCGCGCGCGGCGAGATTACGCGTAGCAACGTTACGCTCATGCCAATCGCCGGCGACTATCAAGCTGCCATGTTCGATTAATTGCGAATGATGCAATATCAATGAGCCAAACCACAATACCAATACATAGGAAAACACGATATCCTTGGGCGAAATAGAAAAAACAATATGAGAAGCAAAACCCAGAGCTGTTAGATAAAATACCCACATAAGCATTGCAAGCAGTAAACTCGCGATTCGATATTTCTTGCGAAAAGGCTCCCTGCTTATCATCGCTAACGTCTGGGCAAAGACTAAAACAACAATGCCAAAGATTATTTCACCGTTGTTAAGTATTATCCGAGCAAGGCGGGATTTGATCTGGCCAAAAGGATGGAACTCAGCATCAGCCCACGAATTCACCTGCGCATGATGCGACCCATGCAATAACCGATAGATCTGCGGATCGGTTACCAGCATCCAAGAGAATGCCCGGTAGAAAAAACCATGCGGGATCGCTGGCACATACTTATGCCAACACTCATGCATCAAAAAACCTAATCCGGTAAATAAATAGACGCCGGGGAATACCATAAGTAGTAATCCCCACACAACACTTTGTGACCAAATCAACGGAAGGAAGAATAAGTACGCCGGCCAAGCAAAAAGCAGCGCATAATACTGCCATGCTTGACGCCTTAAAAGATTTTCAGAGATAACTAATTGGGCTGGGTCGTTATTCATAAGCAAGCGTTACGCTTGTTCTAGTGGTGTCGACGCTGTGCTCGCTGCTCGGCTTGTCGCCTCGCCACACTCACACAGCATCCGTAGCCCGTGCATCTGCGTTCTGCAGTTCTAGGGGGAAGGATGACAAAGGAAATCATCCGCATAACTCTCCAAGCGTCATAGAAATGGTTTGCTGTTCCCTTAAAAATTCAAACCATTGTTTATATAAATCGGGATCCTGCACAAAATCATCCGGATGAATAACTACGCCGAATATCCCTTCCTTGGTAGACAAATATTCTTGTTTCAGTTGAGCCAAAGAAGCAGATCTCCGGAGAGAGTCACCTCTGGGCAACAATGCAACCCCTCCCAATTTCGTAACAGGATGATTATTCAGCATTATTGTCCGAGGAAGCGAAATAGCTGTTTCCAAACGCCTTCCCCCTCCTTCACAAACTGGGCCATCAGGCCAGTCAATAGCCCCTCCGGACATGGTGACTGTTTTGATGTCGCCAAGCTTACTTAAGACTGACATATATTGGTTCATAGTTTGAGGGTATTTGCTATCTTCCAACAAACGATTCCAGTATTGAAGCAGCACGGGCTTTTCCTCGGTGCACTTCTCTTTTATTTTGAGTAAATCTGATTTGTTGATTTCCAAGTTGGTATAACCATCCCAAACACACATCGTTCTATCAATCTCGGATAAAGCATGATGATGGCCACCGATTTCATGACCTTCACCTCGCCAAGCCTTAATTTGATTCATTTTACTTGAATCCTTGAGAATCATTTCCACCCATTGAGGCGTAAAAAGCAACGTTGTCTTAATGCCGTATTGATCCGCGTAGCTGACTAGTTTCCTTAATTGCGAAAACATTCTCTCCGTGGCCGTTGTCGGCTCCATGTGGATCTCAAAGAACGATTGCCTAGGCGCGACCTGCCCTCGCGCAATCGCATTCGATCTCTGCTTCTTTGCTAAAGTTAATGCAGTAGCAGCCGACTGATCAATAACCAATGCTCCGGTTAAAAAAAACATTATCAGAATAATGAATACATCTATAAATCTTTTTCTGTTCATAACTACGTTTGCTTTAGCAATCCGCCTCGTTCTACAATTGTATCAATGCATGAACGGAGAGGCTGGGATTTGAACCCAGGGACCCAGTTTCCCAGGTCAACTCATTAGCAGTGAGTTGCATTCGACCACTCTGCCACCTCTCCATAAATTTCCTTCTATCAACACCAAAGAAATTATTTCTTTCTTTTTTTCTCAAAAAAACCACTTAAGAGCGATCCGCATTCTTTGGCCATAATTCCGCCGGTTACCTTAATGCGATGATTAAGCTTCGTGTTGTGCGCGATGTTGATCACCGAACCGCAAGCGCCGGTCTTCGGATCTTTGGCGCCAAAATAGATATGCTTAATGCGAGAAAGCACCAGAGCCCCTGCGCACATACTGCAAGGCTCAATTGTAACATAGATAGAAGCGTCGTTCAACCACTTTGTCCCCAGAAAGTTCGTCGCTGACGTAAGCGCAAGCATCTCCGCATGGGCAGTAGGATCCTTGAGCCGCTCAATCTGGTTATGGCCGCGCGCAATGACCTTGCCTTCATGAACAACAACCGCTCCCACAGGAACCTCATCTTCATCAAAGGCCCTTTGAGCTTGCTTGAGGGCTTCCAACATAAACATTTCATCAATTTTAGCTATTGATTTTAATTTTTCAGCCATAAGTCTTAAGCTTCAGATAAAAAGCCCATAACCAACAATAAAAAAAATGCGCCCAGCAGGATTTGAACCTGCAACAACCAGCTCCGTAGGCTGATGCTCTATCCAATTGAGCTATGGGCGCAATACATTACAAGTTTTTCTACCTTACGCCTATAGATCATGTGCCAAGGATTACGGCACTGAGCTATGGGCGCAATACATTACAAGTTTTTCTACCTTACGCCTATAGATCATG
>JAGOIJ010000099.1 GCA_017995695.1 Candidatus Omnitrophota bacterium
GTATCGTATCTTCGATGGCGTGCTTGATCAGCCAGCGCCATAATAAGGGACACCCATGAAATCAATCGGAAGACGCGCTTTCTTCCAATCGGAAGAGTGTCCCCAGTGGAAGCCCTGGATAGAAAACCCGGGAATAATCGTTTGGAAGCGCTTTCAAAAAAAGGCGGTTGAGGCCTTGATATTTATTTGCTATGGGTTACGCTTACATGGTGTAGTAATTGCCAGAATGGGGATTACTATGAAGCAAAAAACATGTGGTATATTATTATTGGTTTTTCTTGGCGCCCTATGGCTTTTGTCCGCGGCCGACCTTGAAGCTGCAGAGCAAGAGCAGGTAGTTTTTAAGCAGGCAAACTTCGCTGCCACCCCAGCTAGCGAAACGGCGCGCTATGTCCCCAATGAAATCCTGGTAGGCCTTACTGATAGTTCAGGTATTGATGAGGTGCTTTCGGGCATGGGCATTAGCATTGAGAGCGCAGCGCGCGTGCACGACATACAGCCAGCGGTCGCGAACTTCAGAAAAGACTATAAGCTTGAGAAAAGCTCTGATGGCTGGTATTGGTTTTTTGATAAGCAATACAAGGAAATTTCTGATGTTCCTGATGAGGAAATGTTTAAGCAGGTATACGCAACTATGCCAGAGCTAGAGCAGAAGCTTTATCGTTCCTTTAAAGTTAAGCTTCCTGCAGGCGCATCTGTTGAAGAAACCATTGCGCAATTAAAACGTAATCCTGGCGTCGAATACGTTGAGCCCAATTACCTTGCCCGCACATTCTATATCCCGACTGATCCTTATTACGGAGATTATCAATGGTCGCACAAAAAGACGCAAGCTGAACAAGGGTGGGATATGCAGCGGGGAAATTCCACTATCGTGATTGCCATTATTGATACCGGCGTTAAGTATACCCATGAAGATTTGTCGACAAAGATATGGCGGGATGGCCAGAATCATCCGGGAAAAGATTTTGTCAATATCGCAACGCAGGATTGGATTGCTGCGGGATATCAGTTGGTCACCGGTGAAGATTATACAACCGTTGATTTTGACCCAAGCGATAAAGACGGTCATGGCACGCATTGCGCAGGCATTGCCGGCGCTGCTGCAAGCAACGGACGGGGTGTTGCCGGCGTGTGCCACAACTGCAAGATTATGCCATTGCGCGCTGGGTTTTCTATCATTGACCCGGAAGGATATCCTGCGGGGTCGTTAGATGAGTATGCCATTGCGCAGGCAATACAATTCGCCGCTGACAATGGCGCGCACGTTATTAGCATGAGCTTTGGCAGTTCGGATGATATGACCTTGGTTAGTGATGCAATTGCGTACGCTGCCTCTAAGAACAAGGTGTTAGTTGCAGCAAGCGGCAATGAGGGTTCTAACCTAACCATTTATCCGGCGGCATATCCTAATGTTATTGCAGTGGGAGCCACGGATATCAATGATGTAATTACGACCTATTCCAGTTTTGGCAGTTGGGTTGATATCGCAGCGCCCGGAGGTGGTGCCACAACCGCAGATGATTGGATTCTTAGTACGTTCATTGAGGATCCGGATTATCCGGGGTATCCTGAATACCAGTTTGGCGTTGGCACGTCTATGGCGTGTCCATATGTCGCAGGTGTTGCAGGTTTAATTCTTTCTGAGAATCCTGCGCTTTCCGCAGGGGGGGTTAGTTCAATTCTTACCTCGTCAAGCGACGATAAAGGCACAGTAGGTAAAGATAACTATTATGGTTATGGGCGCGTGAATGTTTATAAAGCTATGCTTGCTGCGCGCGAAAGCAAGGTCATGTATGGCGATGTGAGCGAGGATGCCGTGGTGAATGCGTATGATGCTGCGCGCACAGCCCAGTATGCTGTGGGGCTTATTACGTTAACCACGCAACAACGGCAAAAAGCGGAGGTAAGCGCAGATGGCTCAATAGATGCTTATGACGCTGCATTGATTGCACGGTATACCGTTGGCCTAATCACTAAATTCCCCATCCAGGGCTAAAATAAGTATTGAGTATAGAGTATTGAGTATTGAGAAATCAATTAATCTTAACATATTGTTGATTAAAGAGTTAAAGCTCTAATAAAAGATTACGATTTATACTTGCAAATTATCCTTAAGCAGGGTATACTTACCTATATTATAAATGTCGAATTATAATTTTTTCACCTAAGTTATTCGTAAAGGAATCCACAATGAAGAAGAATTTAGTTTTGGCAATGTTGTTAGTATGTTGTGTTGTCCCATCTATTTTTGCTCAAGAGATCCCTGATGTGCCAAGTGATGTTTCCATTGATGCAAACAATGTGTTGATGGTGCAGAAGCCTGATGAGATGCGTAAGCCTTTTGTGATAAAGGGCGTGAGCTGGTCTCCGGCAACCATGGCGCCTCCTTCCGGCCCGAATCCCAAAGATCCTGCTGGTTTTTCCGTTCCTTACGGTTTCTTTTTTGATTGGTACGGGCGCGATCCGCAAGGGAATGAGGTTATGCAATACTGGCTAAAGAATCAGCTCGTTGAATACGCCTGGGATCTTCCGATTATCAAAGATTTGGGCGCTAACACAGTGCGCATATATCATAGTTTGGGAAGCAGTGTTGAAAATTATAATGATGTAGCGCAGCAGTTGTTGCCTGTGCTCAATGAGTGTTATCGCAATAATATCATGGTGGTGATGACGGTTGCTATGTCGCGCCAGGATTTAGAAACAAAGAAATATCTTTCGGTGGTGAATGCGTTTAAGGATCATCCTGCGGTATTGATGTGGACTATCGGCAATGAATGGAATCTGAACCGTTTTTATAATTTTCCCTGGGATCGTGACGCTGCCGCAGCGCTGGTTGAGCAAGCAGCCCAGGAAATTAAAGCGCTTGATGCGCATCATCCGGTGTGCTCAATCTTGGGGGATTCTTTTGTCGAGGTTAATCTTGGCGGCGATTGTCTTTCTCCCTGGGTGATTAAAGATATTGTGCAGGCGTGCCCGAGCGTGGATGTGTGGGGGTTAAATATTTATCGAGGTAGTGATTTTATTGATAACGACGGCAATGATGTGTTTGTGCAATGGAAGAACATCTGGCAGGAGATAGGGCTGCCCAGCAAACCGTTTTTCTTTAGCGAGTTCGGCACGGATAGTTTTACTACTACAGGGTTTGATATCGATGGCGAATGCGTGCAAAGGGCGAAAAATGTCCTTGGCAGCGAAGATGAGGCTTTGCAGGCGCAAACACTGGAATCTTTATGGCGGCTGGTACAGAGCCATCTTTCAGGTGGCGCAACGCAGGAATCCTGTCTTGGCGGCCTCGTCCATGAATTCAACGATGAGCTGTGGAAAGTCGGCAATTACAATGTGAATCTTGGCGGGATTATTGATTATGCCAATAACAACAGTTATTACGAGTATAATCCGGAAGGGTTCCTTCTGTTTGGCGCAGCGCCGGACAATGTGTTGAATGAAGAACATTTCGGTTTAGTCGATGCGTATCGTCAGCCAAAGCAGGCATATGCGCGCATGAAGGCTTTGTGGAGTGCGCCTGTTGATACCACTGCGCCTGTCGGAACCATTCGCATTAATAGCAATGCGCAGTACACTATCAGTAAAAACGTGACACTGACGCTTGCTGCGACGGATGCGGGCAGCGGTATGGGTAATGGCGCGCAGATGCGTTTATCGAATGACGGCCAGAGCTGGTCTGACCCGGAAGCGTATGTGACAAGTAAGCCATGGGTGTTGCCCGCTGGCGATTGGACGCATGTGGTCTATGTGCAATTTAAGGATGTCGCAGGGAATTGGTCATCGACGTTCTCGGATTCAATTATTCTTGATAGCTCCAAGCCCATTGGTAGCGTGAAGATTAATAACGGCGCTTCCACGACGAATTCTCAAACTGTGACGCTATCGATGTCGATAACCGATAGTGGCAGCGGAATGGGCAGCGGTGCGCAAATGCGTTTTTCAAATAACAATGGCGCCAGCTGGTCAGCGGCCGAGCCGTTTGCAACTTCAAAGACATGGCAATTGTCAGCAGGTGAGGGTACCAAGACGGTATATTCGCAGTTCAAGGATGTCGCTGGCAATTGGTCATTGAGCATAATTGATTCCATTGTTTATACTACCGTGGTTGTTGATACGCAACCGCCCGTTATCACGCATACGCCCATCACCCGCGCTCCGGTGTTAAAAAGTATTACCTTTAATGCAACGGTTATTGATGAAGGTTCAGGCGTGCAATCTGCGACGCTGCATTGGCGTAGGCAGGTTTTTTGGTTGTTCTGGACGCCATGGTATAGCCTGAATTTGGCTGCGCAGCAGAACAATACGTACACCGCAACACTCTCGCAATTTCAGACATTGTTCGGAAAAATTAACTACTCCATAAGCGCCAAAGATAAGAAAGGCTTAAGCAGCGCCACTGCGCAGTACACGATTTCGCGGTATTAGAGCGAATTTATAGTAGAAGCATTTTATGATAGAAGGGGACACCCTGCGAAAGCAGCGTGTCCCCTTTTTGGCGAAGTCTTTACTTTATCCTTCTCGTAGTTGTTTTTCCGCGTCGACGATGTCGCGGTTCATCACACGACGCGTTTCTTTGAGGCGCTCGCGCAATGTTTGCGAAATGGGCGCCTCATTTATTTCACGTAGGATCTGGATACCCATTCTGAAATAGCGTATGACTTCGCCTTCGTCAGTGTCGGTAAGGCGCAGGGTTTTATCAAAGGTGGTTCCGCGCAGCCACGCCTCAACCCCGTTACTTAAATGGAAGAAGGGGGATTTGCTTGAGGGATAGATTCTGAAGCGTTGTTCTTTGTGTTTGATGGTTTCGTAAATATCTTCGCAGGCGCGTTTAATACGATTAGCATTCCTCGAAAGAGCCGGCAGGCGTTGAGTTTTACGCGGCTCAAACACGCAGGAGCAAGAAATCACGCCTAAGCCAAACTCATCCAACTGTTCCAAAATCTTCTGATCGTACAATTCCGATAAAATCAATTCATACCCATAAACACTTTTGGCAAACTCGCCCTTATCAGTTAAGCGGCCATTGTGGATATAGTGCCAGTCTTTTAAAAGCTTAAGCTTTGCTTCCAACAGGCGCAAGGCTTCTTCGCGGTCATTCTTGCGCGATTGAAAGTAATGCAGCGAGAGAGGGTAGATGTTAAAAAGATCCTCTTTATATTTTTGGTATAGATTAAGAATGGTGGCATATGACGTATTGAATTGGGAACGAACTTCCTCAGGCTTGCCATAGATGATGCGTTTGACTTCCTCATACGGCGTGCGGTGAGGATTTAAACGACAATACACAAAACCTTCTTTATCAATACCGCGCCGGCCGGCGCGTCCAGCCATTTGGTAAAAATCACGCGTTTTCAGATTGCGGAAGTAGTGACCATAAAATTTACGCAAATCATCAAAAACCACTGAGCGGCTGGGCATGTTGATGCCGAGGGCAAACGTTTCAGTGGTGAAAATGACTTTAAGTAGGCGGCTGGTGAATAAACGCTCAATCACTTCTTTAAGCGTGGGAAGCATGCCCGCGTGATGGTAAGCAATGCCGCGCAAGATGAGCGGATACATGTGTTGCGCTGATTTTTCTTGTTTGAGATCGAATCGTTCAGCAAGCGCAAGATACAACTGTTTGATTTCTTCTTTTTCATTTTTATTGAGGAAATCAAAACTAAGCAGGTCTTCAGCTAATTCTTCTGCGCGCCGGCGGCCAAACACAAAATAAATGCAGGGGAGTCCGTCTTTTTGGCGCAGATACGTGATGAGCGGATGGAGTTTGTTGGGGCGCGAGACGCGAATGCGCTTGAGCACTTCGATGCGATCGGCAATCTCGTTGTGGCATTGAAAAAGGAAATGCAAAGGGACCGGGCGTTTTTCTTCGATGACGACTTTGACCGGTTTGTTGTGGATTGACTCAATCCATTGCGCAAACTGCGCGATGTTGGGGATCGTGGCTGATAATCCCAGCAGGTTCATGTGTTTTGTCAAGAAGATAAGGGATTCTTCCCATACGGTGCCGCGTTCAGGATTGTCTATATAGTGAATTTCATCAAAAATAATCCAATGGTATCGTTCGAGGGATTTTGGTTCATCAAGGAA
>JAGOIJ010000100.1 GCA_017995695.1 Candidatus Omnitrophota bacterium
ATACATAAAATTTACAGGATTACGCAAAGATATTCCCGATTTAATTAATGCAATGGATATTTGCGTGTTGTCGAGCCATTACGAAGGATTGCCCAATGTGATTATGGAGTATATGGCATGTTCTAAGCCGGTGATAGCAACAAGGGTGGGAGGGTGTCCTGAATTGGTTGTTGAAGGTAAAACTGGTTACCTTGTTCCACCAAAGAATCCTAAGGCGTTGGCAGATAAGATAGTGGCGTTGCTCAAAGATAAAACCCTACGCGTGGTGATGGGTAGAGCTGGAAGAAAACGGGTTGAGGATTTATTTACTTCGCAGCGCATGGCTCAAGAAACAGAACAGCTGTATGAAAGCTTGGTGCAGCCTCGCATTGCGTATATCCTGTCCCAGTTTCCCGAAACGCACGAAACGTTTATTTTGCGTGAAATACGGGCGCTGAAGCAGAAACAAGTAGGAATCAAGATTCTTTCAATGAAGCCTTGCCGGGATAAGGTGATTCATGATGAGGCAAGAGAGTTGATTGGTGAGACTGTCTATGGACATGTTAATGTATTAAGTATTGTGTATTGCGTATTGAGTAAGCCCATTAGAACATTCAGGGCATTATTATATATATTCAAAACCTATGGGAAGAATCCGAAAGAATTGATAAAAGCGCTGTATGTGTTGTTTGAATGTTTTTATTTTCTAAGGGTGATAAAGAAGGAAAATATCAGGCATATCCACAGCCATTGGGCCACCATGCCTACGACTGCGGCCATGGTTTTATCAAAACTTACGGGGATCCCTTTTAGTTTTACCGCGCATGCGTGGGATATATTCGTGAATCCTGACGGACTTGATGAAAAGATCAAGCGCGCGCGGTGCGTGGTAACCTGCACTGATTATAACCGCAGATTTTTGACTTATTTTTGCAAGAATGGAGAGCAGAATAAAATTCATTTGAATTATCATGGGATTGAGATTGCTTCGGTCGCTTCGCTCCCTCGCAATGACACCTTAAACGAGAATTTAGGGACAGTCCCCAAAAAGCGGGGACAGTCCCTTCGCATTCTTGCTATAGGCAGATTGGTTGAGACAAAGGGATTTGAATATTTGATTGAGGCTTGCAAAATCTTAAAAGATAAAGAAATTCCCTTCGAATGTAAGATTGTGGGGGAGGGACCATTGCGTCGGAGTCTTCACGCCGCAGCTGTCAGCTTGAAACTTAGAGATAAAATTAAATTTCTAGGCATACAGACGCAGGGGCAGATAAAGCAGTTGTTTAGTGAAGCGACGATGCTGGTGCAGCCGAGCGTGATGGCAAGGAATGGCGATCGCGATGGCATCCCTAATGTTATTTTGGAGGCGTTGGCGTATGGCGTGCCAGTAATCGCAACCAATTTTTCAGGCATCCCCGAGGCAGTTATCCACGCGAAAACAGGCATTTTGGTTCCGGATAGGGATAGCAGCGCCTTGGCTAATGCTATTATTGAGCTACATAATGATTGTTATTTGACTGATAAGCTCATTAATGAAGCGCGCACATTAGTTGAAGAAAGGTTTAATACCCAGCGCAACGTAGAAGAGCTTATAGGTATCTTTCAGAAATACAACATCATTTAGCATCTCATGGAATATCTCAATCGCCAGTTTAAAGATGTAAAGAATATTAAGCTTGATTTAGGCAGCGGCATTTACCTTAAGAAAGGGTTTATCGGCATTGATAATTATGTCGGTTTAAAGTCACAGACAGATAACCCGAATATTATAAAGGAGATGTCATTGCCCGTGATTCAACATGATTTGAGCCAGGGTATTCCTTTCGAAGATAACTCTGTGAGTGAAATACGCACCAGCCATTTCTTGGAGCACTGTCATTTCTTTGACCGTTTGCTGGAAGAGGTGTATAGGGTGCTTATGCCGAAGGGTGTTTTTGATATCGTAGTGCCGTACGCCAATAGCGCTGAAGGGATGTACGCCGGGCATATTGTGTTTTTTACCGAAAAATGGTTTCTTGAGAACTTGCTCTTTAATACGTTGTTTGAAATTAAACAGATCATTTTTTATGAATCCGAGTATTACGCTTTGCACAGGAAAACAATAAACAAGCTATTTACCTTTGATCAAGCGAGGCTATTTTTGTTTAACTGTTGTTTCCAGATGCAGATTATTGCGTTACGCAAAGATGGACGCGCAGCGCCAAAAGGCGATGAAACAATAGAATATTTATATAAAAAAAATCCTTTTGTGCGTTATCCTTTTTTGCAGGGAATCGCTTCCCTGTTTACATCATCGAGCCGTTCGGAAGTTAGGAAAAAGATTGAATATTCAACCATCCCCTATGGATCAAACAAAGAACAACATGAGTAATCCACAGCGCGTGCTTTATATAATTTGGAGCCTGGGAATCGGAGGCGCGGAGCGGGTGGTGGTAAATATGGCTAAAGGCCTGGACCGCGAACGCTTTATTCCTTTTGTCTGCTGTCTTAATGGCAAGGGTCCGCTGGCTGATGAGCTTGAACAAGTAGGCATAAAAGTTTTTGCTTTAAATAAAAAACCAGGTATTGATTTCGGTATTATCGGCAAATTGGTTAACGTGATAAAGGAAAATCAGATTAGCGTCGTGCATTCGCATTTGTGGGGCGCAAATTTCTGGGGCAGGATTGCTGCGCAAAGGGCTGGCGTGCCGGTTATTATCGCGCAGGAGCATAATTCTGATACGTGGAAATCGTGGTTGCATGTTATGTTGGATAGAAGATTGAGTAAGTCAACGGATGTGGTTGTGGCAGTGGCGCAGAGTGTTAAGGAATTTTATGTGGCGAAGGGTATTCCGGCGGAAAAGATAGAAGTGATTTATAATGGGATTGAGATTGCTTCGGTCGCTTCGCTCCCTCGCAATGACACATTAAAAGTGCTCCCTCGCAATGACACATTAAAAGTGCTCCCTCGCAATGACACATTAAAAGTGCTCCCTCGCAATGGCTCATTAAGAAAAGAATTAGGTATAAGAGAAGACGAGGTTATCTTAGCGATAATTGGAAGATTAGTGGAGCAAAAGGGGCATGAGTATTTGTTTAAGGCGCTCTCAATGCTCAATGGCGCTTGTAAGGTTAAGTTGCTGGTGGTGGGAGAAGGCAAGCTTCGGGAAAAGCTTCAGTTGTTAGTTGCCAGCTATCAGTTGTCAGATAAGGTAAAATTCCTTGGAGCCAGAAATGATATTCCAAAGCTACTCAAAGAAGTCGATATGCTCGTTATGCCTTCGCTGCGAGAAGGCTTACCAATGATTGCATTGGAAGCGATGCGTGAAGGCGTACCGGTGATTGCTGCAAGCGTTGGGGGGATTCCGGAGGTTGTTAAGGATAATGAAACGGGAATTTTAGTTGCGCCTAAAGACCCTCTGCAACTTAAGGACGCGCTTATTCGTTGCTTAAGCGACGGACAGTTGAGGGAGCATATAACGCGCAATGCCCGTAAGCTGGTTGAAGATAAGTTCAGTGTTGAAGCGATGGTGGGCAGGACAGAAGAGTTGTATAGGAGATTACTAAAATAATAGGAAGTTAGGGACAGTCCCCAAAAAGCGGGGACAGTCCCTTCCGAGTTGAATGTTGGGTAGTCCCCAAAAAGCGGGGACAGTCCATTCCGAGAGTTATATGAAGAAAAAAACGATCATCATTATAATTAGCGTAGCTTTTTGCGGTGGCATATTGTTTAGCGGGCTGGCGTTTGTTGCGTTTTCGCGCAGCCAGCCTTTGTTAAACAAGATTGTTAGCAAGCTTAAGGAAAAACGCATTGCCATGATTCCCCGGGCCAAAGAAATCCTTATGCTTAGCGATTTTGAAAACGAGGCAGATTTTGCGCGTTGGGACACGGCAGATGCTACCATAGAACAATCGCCTGAACATGCATCGCATGGCGCAAACGCAGCTAGAATAACATTCTTGCCGTCGGGTGGCGCAGCTGCAATAAAAATTGAGAAGTATTTTGAAAAGGAGCCATCCTTAGGCAACTGGGGAGGCCATGAAGTGCTTTGCATGGATATTTATAATCCTAATCCAAAGACAGAGCGTATGCTGCTTAAATTACGCGATGCCAAAGAGTATAAAACCACGATTGACATTTTCCTTGAGCCCCAAAAGATGAATAAAGTAGAAATCGATATCGCAGGGCTTTGGGGTAAGATTAATCCCACGCGTATCTCGCAGCTCAATCTTTTTCTTTGGGATAATAAGTCTGCAAAAACTTTTTATATCGATAATGTCCGGTTGCTGCCTGCAGCTGCGCTTGAGAAAAATACCGTGAATATCCTTAATGCTGAATTTTATCCTCAAGCTGGCGAGCAAGCGTATGCAACAGGCGATTATTTTTCTTTTGATCAAACGCGCTGGGGTAAGGTTGATCCGCAGACAGGGGATTCTTTTATTGAAATCCCGCTTGTCCTTATTAATGATACAAGCGTGCCAACGGCAACCCAAATGTTTACCGGCGGAGTGCCATTTCCTAAGGGTGAGCTTACAGACGATGCCAAGGTAGGTTTATACGATAGGCAGGGATCGCGTCTTTCTATACAAACAAAAGTTGCTGCGTGGTGGCCGGATAAAAGCATCAAATGGCTTTTGGTAAGCGTGCCAACTTCATTAGGTGCGGATGAGAAAAAACCATTGTATCTGCGCTATGGTAAGGCTATTGCTTCTGAAAGCAAAAGAAACGTGAGCATGGTGAGCGAAAGCGCGGGAGTCGTTATTATTAACACCGGATCATTAAAAGCGTTGATAAGCAAGAAACAGGCTTTTCTCTTTGATGCGGTTTGGATTGATGCCAACCATGACAAGGCATTTAGCGAAGATGAGGAGATTGCCAAAAATATTGATTTAGTTTTAGGTCATAACCATAAGGTGTTTAAATCAAGCCTGGATCGATCTGCGCAGATCACGGTTGAAGAAGATGGACCGGAGCAGGCTTGCGTTAAACTTGAAGGGTGGTTTGTGAATGAGCGAAAGCAGAAGTTTTGCAAATTTATTGCGCGCGTGTTCGCCTATCGGAACGCAAGCTACCTTAAAGTGCAGCACACCTTTGTGTACACGGGGTATCCTGAAAACAAGTATCATTATCTGTATAAGGGAAAATGGCTGCCTAAGAATGAAACTATTGACCAGATTTCGGTGATAGTGCCGTTCTCATTGAGGGGTGCAGCGCAATTAACCTTTGCCGCAGACGAAAAGATCCTGCAGTCAACGGTATCCGATTCGATAACTTTTTCTCAATCAGCTTATAATGAATACTCCTTAACAAAGAACAACCAAGTCATAGGAACAGGCAGAAAACTTGCAGGCTGGTTTGACCTGGGTAATGAAGCGCAGGGGATTGCGGTGGGCGTGAAGAATCTCTGGGAGCAGTTTCCTAAAGGTTTTTCTTTTGATAAAGAGAAAACGTTATTGCAGATTGATCTTTGGCCAAGGGCAGCAGGCGCCATTGATTTAAAAACCATTGCTTCAGCTATCGGCCCTGATGATGTGGCGCGCGGCAGCGCGTTTGGCTTGGCTAAGACGCATGAGCTTTATTTTTATTTTCACCGAAAAGATTACGCCTTAGCCAAGGTAAAAGATACTATGGTTGGTTTGTTATCGGATACGCTGCTTATGGCAGACCCGCAGTGGATAGCAGCAACTAAAGTTTTAGGCATGGTTAGTGCGTTTGATGCGCGCGCTGGTTCAGGCGAGCAGTTCTTAAGCAAGTTATTCGATTGGGCTGAACGGCAGAAAAAGAATTTTCATTGGTATGGCATGCTTGATTTTGGCGACACCTTGACCTGGTATAGAAAAGAAGGGTTTGACAAGTCATACGACGAATGGGGCTGGCATCCAGAAGGCCGCCACGGCTGGTTTAACTGCGAAGCGATTGGCACGCATGGCGGAGCGCTGATGCAATTCCTGCGCACCGGCAATGCTAAATATTTTCTGTATGGGGCGCAGCTTGCGCGGCACATCATGGATGTGGACACCTGTCATTATAATACTATTGCCAATG
>JAGOIJ010000101.1 GCA_017995695.1 Candidatus Omnitrophota bacterium
ACAGCAACTGCGGATTCGGCGGTAACGAATACCGCTCCGGTATTATGCACAAGATCCCATTTACCGATAAGGTCATTGGCGGTTTGCTCCAACGACATACACACCCGCACTTTTTTGTTCTGGTGATAGACATCACACACCAACATATCAGTTACTGCGCGCAGGATTTCCGGCTCTTCAACAAAGAAAACACAGCTTCGTTCTGGCGCATCAAGCTTATTCACTAAGGGATTAATAAGCACTGCTTGATCTCCAATTGAGCCCTCAATGTGGCCTATAGTAATATAGCTACCTGCCACAAACACATTTCTGCCGACACGCGACTGGAATAATTCACTTTCTTGCAACTCGGCAGCAGTATAATAGCGGCCTTCAACATACGCTCCTCCCGGAACGCAGACTAGCTGACCTTTTGCATTTGGCTCTGGCACATCCAGCAGGCTTCTTAAACGCATGGCCCATACAGCTTTTTTCTTTTCTTCTTCCGTGGTCGCGTCTTCAAGACGAAGCGTAAGATCGCGCGCCACTCTTACATACACGGCATTGCTGCCTGTATCAACAAACAGCGCCTCATTACCGGCATTGACAAAAGCAAACGCCCCACCTAATGAAACATCATTCATCAGAGCGCGGCTTACATCCCAGACAGCTGCAGCATGAGCTTCCTGCCACTTCTTTTTCTCCATGCGTTCCCGAACATAAAGCGGTTTATCTTTTGAGGTTACTCCTTCAAACAAATCCCCTGCCGTATCTAGCCCATAGCGTAGATGCAGGAACAATCCGTTTTCATCACGTAAGCTGCCATAAAGCCTGCGCATCTTACGGATTGCGTCCCATCGAAAATAGTAATCCGCCCAATTAACGGGTGCTCTGTTAGGCGGTTCGCCAAAATTAACTTTTCTAAGCGCATACGCGGCTTTCTCAAACATCTTTCGGATCGGCTTAGCATAGGTTGCGACTGGCCTTGGTTCAACAAAAGCAGTACCCAAATCATCAAGTTCAGGATCATCAACAACTTTTGCATCTCCGATCATCTCAATCCCGTATTCACCCAGGACAACCTTAGCGCCTAATGCCTTAATCCCGTCATTCGTCGTTACGATAACCCCCTCCAGATTCGGCTCCCAATAATGATATACTTGCTTGATGACCTGGCAAAGGTACGGCTCAGCATTAAAACACGCTTGCTTGCCCTTATCGGCAAACCCGGAATGAGTTAAGGGAGCGTTGCGCTTTGCCGTGCCTGCGCTTAAGATGACACACACTGAACCGTGCACATCCTCAACTTCACTCCAGAAAGAAGTCGGATTCATAATAAGATTAATCAGGGAGCTATAATTACCATTTATCGTCCAAAGGTTTTGTGCGGGGTTATTGGCATCTGGTTGCTTAACCACCACGACCCTGGTATCAAAAGGAATATATGTCCCTCGTATTTCTGCCACAAGCTTCTCGGTTTCTTCAATGCTGTTTTCTTCAACAACAATAACAAGCAGATCAAAAAATGCTTTCTCGTCTCGCAGGGCTAGCCTACGCAGCATCTTTTGTTTATTTAAGCCGTGATCAATCCCCCTTCCGAACCTACCCTGTAAATCCCGGTAATAAGTCAAGACATCGTCAATAGTTTCCATTAAGGCATTAAAACCGTTTCTGTGCACCCTTAACCGCAATATCTCAGCTAAGTCCGGGCTATACATCTTGACAAAATATTCATAGAGGACTTCGATAAGATCAAAATCAGTATTGTGCGTCGGGAACGGCCTGAATTCTTCAGCCAAGACGTCCTCACTGATCGATTTTTTAATCTGCGCATCCAGTAAAAACTTATGCTCAACGGTTATCGCCCTTAAGATAACAGGAATAAACGAAGTATTGCGGTGCTGCACATTCCATCTGATAAGCAGCTGCATTGCTTCAGCCTGCATAGCAAGTATATGTTCTAAAGCAGCGGGCGTCTTGCGTTGTGTCTCTTCATAATCCTGTCCAAAGCGTTTGGCTAATTGATAATCGGTCGCGAATTCTTCCAAGGCCCAGAATTCATGGTACTCATCGCCTCGTTCAATATCCTGTATCACGGCCTTGTCATAGCGCGGGCCCTCTTTCATGCCGGAACGTACATCAAGCAGGCTACGGGCAAGATGACCTAGCTCTTCTTCCAAGACAACCCCTGTTAGGTATGCTGATTCAAGTAATTCAATATCAATGCGTAATACCCTTCTATACACATCCATCATGCAGATGGAGGCATTATCCTTATAGAGTTCAAACGTTAATGCACCGGAGATTTCAGGGTATAACACAGGGAAACGCATCTGCATACATTTGTACACAGTGGGGAAGATCGTCGCTAAAGTATCAGACTGGCGGGGATATTCGCTGCGGCTTAACCATAAGGTAACTTGACTGAACGTGCCGCTTATTAATAATACCTCTTCTCCTAGCTCGCCTTTACGGATAGCCGATGAATGGAAATCTTCTCTACCTGTGCTCACCGGGCTACTTCCAACACCTTGCGTTGATGACCATTGATGGCGGGAGGAAAGCAGGCGGCTGCGCACATGCGCTCTCATTGATAACAACAGAACGCTGGTTAAGGCAACGCTCTGGCCTGGGCGCAAGCTAAAACCATCCTTGCTACTTAATAATCCCGCAGTATGAATTATAGTATTTTCATTATCTATATCAATCGCGCCAAGGTTATTACTTACCTGGGAAATGGCTGCTAACAGATTATTGTCCAAAGCAGCATCATACGCCTCAAAAATGATATCTTGGGTTATACGTAACAATACCGCAATTGCTTGTAAGGTATGCTCTCTTTCAGACAAACGGATTTCTTCATTCTGCTCATTGAGTATGGTATAGGCCTCTTCTGTAACCTCCTGGACTGAAGCGCCAACATACAGATGATCTTCGGCGCGGTCATAGGCGCTCTCAAATGTTTCTGCTCGGTTCTGCGCAGAACGCTTCATCTGCAGATGGTACAGATATGCCTGGATGTATTTTTTGACCGTAGGGTAATCTTCGAGGAAGATAGTTGTATCTTCATACTCTGCAGCGGTAACTAAAGGAACAAGGCGCCTTAAGATGCGGCGGTCATGCATGGCTTCGCTTGTCTTGCTGGTTAAGAAATCATCGACCGCAGAACGTTTAACGCGTACTGGGCTTGAGGCAGCTGGCTTAATTTTAGGATGCCCGGTATAGGGACCCTGCATCACCACGATAACCTTTGCATTGATGTACTCAAAACCGTGGCCGACCTGCGGATAAATAATTACTTTTTGCCCGGCCTTAATCGTGGCAACTTCCCTATTCTGCCAATGTGCATCGGTAAATGTTGCGACAGCAGAACCGTCAAGCACCATAATAACTTCCATATAATGATCTGACTCCCGATGAAGATCTTCTTTCCCGCGAGCGGT
Source organism: Candidatus Omnitrophota bacterium (assembly GCA_017995695.1). Taxonomy (GTDB): domain Bacteria; phylum Omnitrophota; class Gorgyraeia; order Gygaellales; family Profunditerraquicolaceae; genus JAGOIJ01. The sequence goes on from JAGOIJ010000101.1 coordinate 3,423, forward strand.
CTTTATGCCGATACCGATTGCTCCGGAAGGAATCGTAATGGGCAGCATTCGAGAAGGATATTCTTGGTCGCCGCGGTACACCACAGCGCAAAGTCGATTATGGCTATCGGTCATGATCTCGGCAGGGGCAACACCAGCAGGGGCTTGGGCGGGGCGTTGAAGGAGATTCGGCAAAACACAGGAATCAAAAGGAGGAGCGCGGATAGTTTGCGCGCGGCCCTCACTGATAATAGTTACAAAACTATGCTCAAGCGCCGTTATCCCTGTCGCGCCATACGTCGTAACAATATCGCCTTTGCGCAGTACAATAGACTGATCGCCAGGCACGCGTACCGTGACGCTTCCAGTGTCGACAAAGATAACCCGCTGCGAGCGGCCACGCAGCTTGACAGCAGCGCGAGGCCTCATGCGGCGCGTAGAGACAGATAACGGCAATTGCTCATCACTCATCATCTCTTCGCCTAATTTTATGATTCTCATTTTCTGCTGGGTGTTTAGATTATCAAAATAGTTTTCGTTATCATGTATACCTTGCAACAACTGCTTTGCCTGCTCATGAGCGCGCGCTGTATTGCCAAGACTATACGTTAAGACTGCCAAGAGAACATAATAATCAACGAGCTTGGTTTGAAGCGCCTGTTGAAAGGTTTGTTGCGTAAACACAATCATTGGCTCTTTCTGTCGATATTCAAGATCAACCATGACTGCGCCAAAATCATCAACAGGCGCGCAATCAATGAGGATAAAGCCAGAAAGCTTATATGGAAAGTTAAAATTAGCGAAATTCCGAGCAACAACATCCATCACGCCATTGCTAACATTGCGCTGCAAGAAGGTATTTATCTTGGCGAGCCATGCCTTGCGCTCACTCCATGCGCCTGTTCGCAGCGCTTCTTCGTAGATCGCCCGAACCTTGTCTATCGCAAGCCACTGAGCTGGCGATGAACTCAATAGATTAACAACAAGAGCGCCGACAGGAGAAGAAGTAACAGAGGCTGCGCGAAAGAGAGCCTCTTGCGCGGCAAACGCTATTTGACGCTTTGCCCGGGCGACTTCCTGCGCTGTCTCCTTAGTCAATCCTAGCGCTTCATAGCTATCCAAGGACTTAAAAATTTGACGAACAAGGCTGTCAATAACAGCAGGACCTACTCGCAACCGATCATCGTGAGTATTTAATATTGTTAAAACCGTTGGGATAATGTCATCGATATAGCCTAACGCTAAAAATTCCCCCTTACTATCATTGCCTGCCGGACTGGAAGCAGAGGAAACCATATCGCGCAAGACCGCGTGCGCGCGCGCAGTTCTTACTTTCTTGGATTCATGATTCATTAATACATATATTAAATCCTCAGTCAGACGGTGTCCTTTTCTGCGCACCATGATAATCTCGCCGCCACGCAAGCCTTCTGTTTCGGATAAATCTATCCTGATGGCATCGTGAATCTTACCCGTGGTAACCCTTGTCTCAATTGGCCGAAGAGAGTGTAACCCCTGGTACTGTCGATTCAGCAAATCAACAAGTTCGTGCGCCACGATATCAGCGGGTTTAGCAGCTGCAGGAAGTTTAAGCGGAACCAATACCTGCTCGCCATGTTCAGAATCAATAAACAACACATACGCGCTAGATTCCAGCAACGACTTTACGCGCATAAAATCCTGCGAGAAATCCCCCGTGGGGATTTCTTCTTCCTTAATCTCCGCAAACTGCTGCCTGTTCTTCTTAAAATAATACCCTGTCATCTTATATTGCCAATGGGCGATGTTACCGCTCAGCGTCTTCATTTTATCATCGAAAGAAAGCACATGAATCTGCAACCTCCGGAAACCGCTTTCCCCGTTGTCATGAGAAAAAGGTATTGCTGCATTGATCTGAAAGGCAAAAAAACCATTCCGGGCCTGATCTTTGATCTCATGTTTCTCATACCATTCCTGCTTAATCAACCACCCGATAATATCTCCTGCTGCTTCGCGTATTGCATGAGGGCTTGCGTCATGAATAACAATTTCTATCCCTAATAGATCAGGCAGGTCTGCAAGTCGAGGATATTTCATTTTCTCTTGCGTTTTAAAGTATCCGCTGGAAAGCGATTTTTTGCGCGCGCTCATTGAAATCCCAACTTGACGCATTTCTCCTGCGCCATCAATAAAGATAAGGCTATTCTCCCCAAACACTTCCTTGGAGAGACGCGCTTTAACCTCATCAAGATACGTTTCAATTGCCTCATCGGCGGGCAACCCAAGCGCAGTTCTTCTTTCTTCAGCAAGTTGCGCGTACAAAGCTGGCTCGAGTAAACGCAAAGCTTCATCGCGCAGCTGTTCTGCAAAATCATTCAAGCCGAACCTCTCTGCCATGGTGGCATAAACATGCATGATTTGTTGAGCCAAATATTGCGCTTCCGGACCTTTTCTTACCGCGTTGACACTCGCAAGCTTATCCGCCAGAATTAAAAGCATTGTTTCGGGGCAGGTAACGCGCTGTATCAGCATCTTCATGTAATAATCTAGCGCGAAGCTTCCCTTTAAGTTGCTTACATCGCCGACGTAGGGAATATTTACGGCATCCCACATTT
>JAGOIJ010000102.1 GCA_017995695.1 Candidatus Omnitrophota bacterium
ATGTCACCGAGCGCTGGCCAGGAGGGTTGCTGACAAACTTTTTGACTATTAAAAAGAGTATTAATCGGCTTAAGGTAATAGAGCAGATGAAGGAAGACGGAACCTTTGATAAATTGACCAAAAAAGAAGTTGCCCGTCTTGAAAAAGAATTAGCGAAGTTGCAAAAGAATTTCTCCGGGATTATCCAGATGGAGCGCATGCCTAAGGCTATGTTTGTGGTGGATACCAAGAAAGAAGAAACAGCGGTTAGGGAAGCGCGCAAGTTAGGCATTTCCATTATCGGCTTGATTGACACAAGCTCTGATCCGGACACTATCGCGTTCCCTGTTCCGGGTAACGACGATGCAACTAAGTCTATCCGCATGGTTACCAGTGTTATCGCGGATGCGGCCATTGAGGGTCGCAAGAAATTCCTTTCGTATCTTTCGCAGGATGGAGTAGGGTTGAAAGACGAGCAGACGGTGGTAGATGAGGTCGCGCTTCTTCCTGAAGAGGTTGAAAAGATCAAGGAAATCGAAGAAATCGTAGAAACAACCGTGCCTGTTACCGAAGAAGCGAAGGCAGCGCGTAAAAGCAAAATAATTAAATCTTCCGAAGATAAATCGAAGATAAGAAAGAAGGTGTAAGAATACCATGGTCGTTTCTGTTGATGCAATTAAAGAATTAAGAGGTATTACTGCTGCTAGTATCGCTGAGTGTAAGAAGGCGCTGCATGAGACTGGCGGTGATGTGCAAAAGGCAGTTACGTTATTGCGCAAGCGAGGGCTTGAAATTGCGGCAGCAAAGCAGGATCGCGTAGCCAAAGACGGGAGAATTGAGGCGTATGTGCATCATGGTAACAAAATCGGGGTACTCCTTGAAGTCGATTGCGAGTCCGATTTTGTCGCTAAAAACAGTGATTTTGCGCAATTTACCAAAGACGTTGCTATGCATATTGCGGCGATTGCTCCGACGTATGTTAAGAAAGAAGATGTTCCGGCTGAAGTTATTGAGCAGGAGAAGAATAAGGAAGATTTTTACAAGCATAATTGCCTTCTTGAGCAACCGTTTGTTAAAGATCCCAGCATAACCATCAAGGACTACGTGGGTAGTATCGTCACCAAGATCGGGGAGAATGTTATTGTTCGTCGATTCACCCGTTATCAAATTGGAAGATAATGCGAAAAGCCGTTTTTAAGAGAATTGTTTTGAAATTAAGCGGTGAGGCCCTACAGGGGAAAAGCTCTCACGGTATTGATCACGCCATTTTGGTGACTATCGCTCGTCAGATTCAAGAGATCCGTTCTCTCGGGGTGGATGTCGCTATCGTACTCGGGGGTGGTAATATCTTCCGCGGCCAGGAAAATGTTGCTTCGCGAGGCCTCGGCATGGACCGGTCTGTCGCTGATTATATGGGGATGCTCGCTACCATTATTAATGGATTGGCCTTGCAGGATGCGCTTGAAAAGATGAAGGTGCCCACTCGCGTTTTAACGGCGCTTGAGATGCAGAAAATCGCCGAACCCTATATACGTCGTAGGGCAATCAGGCATTTAGAAAAAGGCAGGGTAATTATTTTTGTTGCGGGCACCGGCAATCCTTATTTTACTACCGATACTGCCGCAGCGTTACGGGCCATGGAGATAAACGCAGATGTGATTTTAAAGGCGACCAAAGTAGACGGTGTTTACACTGCAGACCCGTTGAAGTCGAAACAGGCGAAGAAATTCGTATCTTTGAAATACATTGATGTTCTTAAAAGAAAACTTAGGGTTATGGATGCCACGGCCATAAGTCTGTGCATGGACAATAAGTTGCCGATAGTTGTATTTGATTTAATGCGGGAAGGTAATATCAAGCGGGTCGTGCTCGGCGATAAAATTGGTACGGTTGTCAAGTAAGAGATACGTTGTTTCGGAATAAAATTTCACTGGAGGCCACGATGACAGCTAAAGAAATTTTGCACAATGCCGATGAAAAAATGAAAAAGGCACTCGAGGCTATGGTGCGTCAGTTTTCTGAAGTTAGGACAGGCAGGGCCCATCCCGGCTTAGTCGAAGGCTTGCATATCGATTACTACGGGACTCCGACGTTGCTTAAGCAGCTTGCTTCTATTTCGGTGCCCGATGCCCACCTTATTGTTATCCAGCCATGGGATCAAACAGCTGTTCCCGAGATTGAGAAAGCAATTATGAAGTCAAATCTTGGCATCACTCCTTCTAATGATGGCAAGGTGATCCGTTTGTCTGTTCCGCAGCCATCAAAAGAAAGGCGTCAGGAATTAGCTAAGTTAGTGCATGAAATGGCAGAGGAAGGAAGGGTGTCGTTACGCACTATACGCCGAGATTCAAAAGAGGCGCTTGAAAAGCTGGAAAAAGACAAGGTTATTTCCGAGGACGATAAGTTCCGCGGCGTTGATGAGTTGCAAAAAATTGTTGATCGTCATATCGCCAAGGTTGATGAGTTGTTGAAGAGTAAAGAGAAAGAAGTTATTGAAGTATAGATTAGGGCCTCTAGCTCATCCGGTAGAGCAGCGGCTTTTTAAGCCGCGTGTGCCGAGTTCGAGTCTCGGGAGGCTCAAAAATTTTTGTTTGACAAAAATTTTTTGCTCCGAACGCTACAAATCTTCCGCTTGAGTTTTGTGCAAACGGAAGATTTAGGTTTAAGTCCGGAGCTAAAACTCAATAGTAGGTCGAAGAGGATAATTCCGGGCGGATGGCGGAATTGGCAGACGCGTTGGCCTTAGGAGCCAATGGGGTGACCCTTGGAGGTTCAAATCCTCTTCCGCCCATGAATTTCGCAAGGCAATATTCTCTTTGCGCTATAAAAAATTTCTTAACGGTGAGTACGCAGATCAAATAGATCTTCAGGTAGCATCTGTTTATTTGATAGTTTGGCATTAGCAATAGTAAATGACGCGGGAGTAGCTCAGCTGGCTAGAGCGCAACCTTGCCAAGGTTGATGTCGCGGGTTCAAATCCCGTCTCCCGCTCCAAATTTAGAATAGAAGCTTCTTATTCCGTGCAAAGTTTCGCCAAACTTTTGTGACGAGAGATGAGAGCAAAAGGAGAACAAGAGATGAAGATAGCGGATTTTCTTTCCAAAAAGGCAATTGTTACGGATATTAAATCAACAAAAAAGGAAGAGGTAATAAAGGAATTGGTCGATTTGTTAATAAATTCAGGGGAGATTGAGAAAAAGTGTCGTAATAAATTGATTGAAGGTCTGATGGCGAGAGAATCCCTTGGCTCAACCGCCATTGGCCAAGGCATAGCGATTCCCCACGCAAAGTCTGATTGTGTTGAAAAATTGATCGCTGCATTCGGCATCTCCAAGAAAGGTGTCGATTTTGATTCTCTTGATGGAGAATTGGCGTATATTTTCTTTTTGCTCGTAGCCCCTCAAGATTCGGCGGGTCCGCACTTAAAAGCCCTTGCCAGAATTTCACGCCTGTTAAAAGACAAGTACTTCCGCGACAGCCTGCGCGCCGCATCCGACGATAAGGCGATTGTCAAGATTATTACCGAAGAGGACGATAAGAAGCTCTAAGGTAGTTTTAGGTACGCTCATACTAAGACATGGAAAGTACTCAATTTAAAGAAATCTTTAAATGGCTTTATCCCGGTATTGGCATTAAGCGTTGGATTATCTTAAGCATTTTCGGGATTATGCTTTTGATTGTTGGATCAAACAGTATGCAAACTGAGGAATACTGGATTGTCCAGCCCCTCAATGCGGTTGTTTTGATCTGCGGGATCATCGACTTAACGTTGGGTATTAAATACCTCATGCGCTCGTTTATCGCTGCGGGGGCTCCCGCGTCAACCGAGAATGAGCTAGTCGGTATTTTATATCAAAAACGGCAATTAAGCCGCGGCCCTAAGATTGTTACTATTGGGGGCGGTACTGGGTTATCGGTTCTCTTGTCAGGGCTCAAGGAGTTCACCTCTAATATTTCAGCTATCGTGACCGTCGCCGATGATGGAGGTTCTTCCGGGCGCTTAAGGCAGCAATTTGATATTTTGCCGCCTGGCGATATCCGTAACTGCTTGGTAGCCTTGGCTGATGCCCCGACGTTGATGCGCGATTTATTTCAGTTTCGTTTTGACGCCAGCTCTGAATTGTCCGGGCATAGCTTTGGAAATTTATTTATTACGGTTATGACGCGTCTGACCGGAGATTTTGAAAAGGCGATTAAAGAAACAAGCAAGGTTTTGGCGTTGCGTGGGCAGGTGATCCCTTCGACGTTGGATAACGTGGTGTTAGTAGCTCGCCATAAAGATGGGAGCGTCACCGAAGGCGAGGATCAGATCCCTCGCGCGCTGATACCTATTGAAAAGGTATATTTGAAACCATCGCAATCATCGGCCACTCCTGAAGCATTGGAAGCAATACGGGAAGCGCAGATCATTGTGCTGGGTCCTGGATCGCTCTATACAAGCATAATACCTAATCTTTTGATCCAGGAGATCAGGGATGCAATCGTTGCATCAAATGCGATAAAGGTGTATGTGTGCAATGTTATGACGCAGCCCGGTGAGACTGATGGCTATAAGGCTTCAGACCATATCCGCACGTTGATTAATCATAGTCATGCGCGGATTATAGATTATTGCGTCGTTAATAATGGCGAGGTTCCCAAAGAGACGCTGAGGAGATACGAGCAGCAGAATGCCTTTGCCGTGAATAATGACAAGCGTAATATTGAGAATATGGGATACCGCGTTATCGAAGGTAGTTTCGTGGTCGCCGATGACGTGATCAGGCATGACGCGCAAAGGCTGGCTAAGATTATTTTGGATATCATAGAAGAGATTTAATCACTACTATGCCAACAATTGTTAAGAAATTAACGGTGAAAAATAAGCAGGGATTGCATGCCCGGCCTGCAGCTATTTTCGTGCAGGTAGCAAATAAATTTGATTCGCGCGTCATTGTTAAGCGCGACGATGAAGAGGTAAATGGTAAATCAATCATGGGGATTTTAATGCTTGGGGCTGAGCATGGTAGCGAAATTATCATAGAAGTAGAAGGAGAAGACGCTCATCTTGCGATAGCGGAGTTAGAAAAGATCATTACGGGCGAGGAACTATAATGAGTGAAATGATTAAATTAAAAGGTATTGCAGCGTCAGCGGGCATTAGCATTGGTCCGGCCTATCGGCTTGGCAGGGAGGAGTTTGCCATACCGAAGACCCCCATTACGGAGGATGCGATACCGGTTCAGATACAGGTCTTTGAGGAAGCGCTCATTAAGACTCGCCGCGAAATCATTGATTTGCAGAAACGTATTGCCTCAGATATGGGGCAGGATGAGGCAGAAATTTTTGATGCGCACCTTCTCGTTTTGGAAGATCGAATGCTGATTGAGGAAGTGATTGCTCGGCTAAAACGAGAGAAGCTTAACGTTGCTCACATTTTTTCGGAAGTTCTCAAAAAATACATTGATGTGTTCTCAAAGATTGAGGACGAGTATCTTAAAGAGCGCATTGCCGATATCAATGATGTGGGCCGGCGTATTTTGCGCAACCTCTTAGGTAAAGAGCTGCGCGGCTTTTCTGATTTTAAGGAAAAGGTGATCGTGGTTGCCCACGATCTTTCTCCGTCAGATACTGCCAGTATGCATAAACAAAATGTCAGTTCATTTGTGACTGATATCGGTGGTAAGACATCACACACTGCCATTATGGCTAAGTCCCTGGAAATACCTGCGGTCGTTGGCGCAGAGGGGGCAACGAGCACGATTAAAAGTGGCGACCTGCTTATTGTTGATGGTGGGCTAGGTGTTGTTATTGTTAATCCTGACGAAGAAACCTTGTCGTTATACCGTCAGGAAGAGGTTAAGTTAAAAGGCGTTGTCGAGCGGTACTTTAGCCTCAAGGATCTTCAACCAGTCACGCTGGATGGCAAGGTGGTTGAGATCAACGCAAATGTTGAGTTTCCCGATGAAATGGCTTCTGCAAAAGAACATGGCGCCCAGGGGATTGGTTTGTACCGCACAGAATTTTTTT
>JAGOIJ010000103.1 GCA_017995695.1 Candidatus Omnitrophota bacterium
TTCCCCTCTCGCTGATCACAATCAGGGTTCCGGGATTCTGCTCAAGCTCGGCAAGCGCGTGACTGACCAGCTGCATATTTAATCCACCGAGCAGCCCGCTATCAGAGGTCACTGCCACAACCGCAGTCGGTCTCGTTCCCGGATTAAGAAAAGGGTGACTTGCACTCTGTATATCAATCAACTCAAAGAAACTTTCAATACCAATGGTTAGCTTCTCAAACATTTTAATTTTGTGCTCAAGGGCCCGGTACTGTGAAACTGCTAGATTTTTTAAGACCTCAATCAGCGAAGAAAGCCCGCGATTAAATTCAAGATCCTTCTTTATTACGGATAATGTCTTCATAGTTTATCAGGCTGCAACAATGCTTTGCACATACGCTTTCAGCGCCTCTTCTAATTTCTGCTTATACTCATCGCTTAGCTCTCGCGTTTCGCGGACGACACGTAAATAATCAGGCAATGACTTCTGGACGAATGCCAAGACCTCAAGGCGAAATTGCTTAATCTGCGAGGTTGAAAGAGTATCTAATATACCCTTGCTTAGCGCAAACAGATAGATAATCTGCTCTTCCAATGGAACAGGATGATTTTTGTCTTGAATAATGAGATGGTTAATGGCCTCGCCGCGCTTAAGACGCGCCTCCGCTTCTTTTGAAAGGCCTGTTGTGCGTAGTTGCGTCATCTGCAAGAGTTCCTTGTATTGCAAATAATCTAAACGCAGGGATTTGCTCAGCGCCTTCATTGCTGACCACTGCGCCTTATTTCCGATACGCGAAACAGAAAGACCAAAATCTATCGCAGGCTTAAAACCCTTATTAAAAAGAGCAGTGGAAAAATAAAGCTGCCCGTCAGTCATCGAAATAAGATTGGTCGGGATATAGCCAGTTAGGTCGCCTTGCAGAATCTCAACAATAGGCAAAAATGTCATTGAGCCGCCGCCTAAGTCTTCTTTTAAATAACCAGCGCGCTCCATCATCTGGGAATGAACGTAAAAAATATCGCCAGGATACGCTTCGCGGCCCGGCGCGCGCTCAAGCAAAAGAGAAATCTGACGATACACCCAGGCATGCTTGGTTAAATCATCAGTCACCAACAATACATCCTTGCCTTGGGCCATAAAATATTCGCCGATCATACAAGCAGTGTACGGTGCAAGGTATTGTTCGCCCGTCGACACTGAAGCAATGCCGCTGATAACCACGGTGTAGTCAAGCGCATCTTTTTCCTTCAGTATCTCCAACACCTTTAAAAGGCTAGAATAAGGCTTACCTATGCAACAATAGATACATACTACATCTTTACCTTTTTGATTAATAATGGCGTCGAGAGCAACGGTTGTCTTGCCGGTAAGTCTATCGCCGATAAGAAGCTGACGCTGCCCTTTCGCGAGCGGTATAATCGCATCGATGATCAGCGTTCCAGACTCAAGCGTCTCCTTGACTGGCTGGCGATCCATAACGCCGGGCGCGACAATAAAAACAGGATAATACGCCTCATGGGCAATAGGCCCAAGCCCATCAACAGGTTCACACAAACTGGTCACGACCCGACCGATAAAACCCTTAGAAACCGGCAATGTCAATGCTTTAGCCTTATTGTATACCTCATCACCCGCTCTGATCGATGAGGCGTCGCCTAATACGAGAATCTGGACTTTTTCTGCGGTAAAGCCCATAACCAACCCGAGAACGCCATTTGCAAACTCAACAATCTGTCCGTTAAAACACGACGGAAGCCCCTTGGCAATAACTATAAATTTTCGTACTGCCTGGACGAAACCAACTTCGCGCACCTCAAAATGCATTGCGCTTTCCTTGTGCGCCAAATTTCCGGCTTCACTTGCTTTTTGCATTGTTTACCCTTGCGCCTTATGCGCCTGCTGCTGAATACTATTCTTTAAGCTTCCATCTAAAACTAAACTGCCGATCGTCACCACGATACCTGCGACAACATCAGGCTGTACATCTTCCTGCATCTGGATATCCCTCGCTAAAACGTTTTTTAGTTGCTTAGCAATATTTTTACGCTGATCATCGGTTAACGCAAAAGCGGTAACAACCTTTGCCTCATGCACATCATGAGGGATATGTAAACCTGCAACATGAGAGAAATCACTACTCAAGAAATCCTCAACCCAGCGCGTATGGACCTGGCGCTTAAACTCTTCTGGCAAGGCTGCCCCAAGCAAAGCAGATGCTTTATCGATAGCAGCTTTATCAATACGCTGCTGCATCTCGGATAATAACAGCATGCGTGATTTATCGGCCTGCAGGATCATCTCATCACCCTGCGCGCGCGCATGAGCAATGATAGCATCTTTTTCTTCTTCCGCATGCTTGAGGATATCAACTTTAAGCTGACCCGCTTCAGCTTGAGCGTTAGTAAGCATTTCTTGAGACTTCACTTGGGCCTCTTGCAAGAGACGTTCAGCCTCTTTCTCCTTTAACACATAATCCTGGTTTAACTCATCAAGATGATGCGTTGCGCTGCTTACATTTTTAACCATGATCTTACGGAATAAAACCACCATCGCCGCAAACATGAGTAACATAACCAAACTCAGCCATACAAAAATAAGCATACTTTAGACTCCCCTTCTACTTAAAATGACAACATTGTAGCAAGTATCAAGCATGTGCCATTATGAAGCGCTCAACAATTGAAAAACGATAAACATAGCCACAATCGCCAGTGACTCTGCAAACAAAAGCGCGATAATCATTGCGGTAAAGATTTTCGGCGCAGTCGATGGATTCCTGCCTAAAGCGTTAATAGAGGCAAAACTTGAAAGGGCAAACACAGCCGAAGGGCCAATAATGGCAAAAATAAATATAATGATAATTACAATGTTTCGGCCCATAGATCAATAAAAACTAAAAAACTCTTTAAGCGCTTTCCGCAAGAAAATAAAAAGCGCCTGCCATTAAAGCAACTGCTAAGGCCCATGTAGTGAATAAAGCCACAACCATGCCAGTAAAAATCTTCGGTGCCCTGGATGGATTCTTTCCTAACGCATTAATACCCGTGAAACTGGAAAGCGCAAATACCGCACTCGATGCAATAAGACACAAACTAAAGATTAAAAGAATCACCAGATTCCGGCTCATACTAACCTATCTATTCAATAATAATGGTGACTTTGTTTTGGTTAACCTTGACTGCGCCTCGGTTAATGCGAAAACTAGTATCATCTACAAATACAACCCCGCCTAACAGGCGGCTTAAGATGCGATTATGAAAATGCATAATCTCAAATACCCCTTCCTCTCCGGGGACAATCACGCTTTTTGCCTTCCCCTCAAAAAGCACCTCCTCTGGGCTTACTACCGTTACGTCAAGCAGCACCTGGTATATCCTTTCTACTTCTTATCTGTGTTGCCTTCCTTAGATTCATTTTCTTGCGAAGGTCCGGGGAAGGAAGCTTTTTTTGCGGCTAAAAGCTCTTCTCTGGCAAGACGCGTTTGGCGATGCCAGGTGAAGAAAAGGACTCCTGCTAACAAACCCACAAACATGACAATGACGAAGATGACAATCCAAGTCATTGTTTTCGTAGGCGATTCTGCCTTAATCTTGGTTTTAGTCAACATCTCAGGCGCAAGCGGTCCGCCGGCAGTAGCGAGGATTTTTTCTAGTTTTGCGATATCCTCTTTAATCTGGGCAATGGTATCTAGATTTTCGCGATAGATACCGATATGCTGCGAGCGGCTCACGTTTTCATCCACCTGCGAAGCAGGGATTGCGTTTAAGCGCTGGAATATAGAATCGGCGACTTCTTTACCTTTCGCAAAATATTCGGTTTTCTCAAGTCGTTTTAATACTGTCTCGGTATGATCGCGCAATTCATTAAGTATCTGATCCGGGATAACCCACACATCATTAACCTCAACCTCAAATACGCGCACCTCTGTCGGTTGAAGTTCAATAGCCGGCTTATACACATAGTAAATAGATTTTTCTGCGTCATACTCTAAATCTAACCCGCCCAGGTCAACAATATCACGAGGCTTAACTTCTATGGGTAGATAGCTCTTTATCTGCGTAATTTGCTTGCGGGTCTTGGATGGGTTCACCGCAGCAAGCCTGAAGCGAACGCTCCCCGGCAGCAAGGACGTTGAAACAATAGGCGTATCCACGCCGCCAAACTTTGCCTCAAAGATCTGCAGTAATAGATTAACTACTGAATTAATGGCGTCAGTCTTTGAGCGCACCTCTTTGAGTGTAGGAGATTCACCCAACGCCTTCTCCAACATCTCGGTGAAGTCATACCCCTCATCTAAGCCTAAACCTTTCAGGCGGTCGGCTAATTCGTTTAATGCGTCGTTAATCTTGCCAGTTGCGCCTTCCTTAGCAATCGCTTCCGGCAAAGCCTCAACTGAATCCTTCAGGTTCTTTAACGTAAGGGCAATATTTATATTGTCGCTTGAAACGACCACGGCTTCAACTGCCTTAATCGCATCCAGCGCCTTCTTGGCAGCGCGCTCTGCTTCAGGCGCGGCAGCAGCAAGGCCGGCGATGGTGGTTATAGACATAGACTCAACCACGCCTGAACCTGTCACCATGCCATAGGTAGACACCTGTTCAGTGACCACGTAGGTATAAGATTTGCCCGGATCAAAACGCGCATCAGCGTAGAACGAATAGGTATACAAACCAGCCTGCGTGGCGGATTCTGTCATATAGACATCTTGAACAATAACTTCATTATCCCAGCTGTACAAATTCACAATAGGAAGCAAACCGGCAGGGCCTTGGACAGAAAGGGTAATTTCATCACCGACAAGAGCGGGATTAGGCGCAACTGATGCTGCCCAAGAATATTTCTTTGCTGTTGCTTCCAAATCTTCCGCTGCGTCGGTTGCGCGCTCGCCTGCCTCAATAGCCTGCTCAGCGCCGCGTTCAAGGGCGACTAATGAAGCATTGGTTTGATTAACAAAATCATTTAAAGTAGTATTAATCATACCGGTCATATTCCTCGCAGCTGATTCGATAGCGACAACCGTAGCATTGGTTGCATTATAAATAATATTTGTCTGATTTTGCAACGCAAGAGTCATATTTGCCTGGAAAGCCGAAATAGGCATGTCAACGCGGTTAGTTACAAGAGTCGTAACATTAAAAATTGAAGCTACGGTAGTCAGGTCAAGAGAGAATGGTGTTCTGAATACGCCTCCGACGCCGCCGCTTAATTCAGGATCTGTCTGAATAATCGTAACCGACGGATAAATAACGCTGGTATTAAGACCGGTATCTGACCAATTCAAGTTAAAAAATCCCTTTTCGCTTATCGTATCGGTATAGAACGTATCTACCGTGGTTCCGTTGGGATAATACACCTCAACGGTACAATTTTGGGCAAGGCTAAAGAAGGTAGAATTGACCATTGTACCTGCCATACCGCCATCTCTTAATAAGTAGCTGGTAAAAGCAAGATAATCGTCGCGGGTCTCATTCCCGGGATAATAGGCAAACAGCGTCTTTGCTTCCCAGACATGCACAATCTTTGATTCCATACACAAGGAAACATTCATATCGCCTTCAACAAGATAACTCTTGCCTTGATCGCCATACAGATTATGCTTCCAGGTAGCTACGCAGCTGCCCGCAGGAGTCTTGCGCGTTCTTGGCAAAGCCACGCCACCTTCATTCCAACCGCAGGTATCATTGACAGAAAGGTTGCTTGTAACCAACAAACCGCTTAAGCAGTCGCGGATCGTCCAGGTAACATTATAGTAATCCAGATTAAATACGCTGGAATCCTGGTACACCTCATCATCATAATAATCAAGCACGCGCACCTTAACTGACAACGGCAGGTCATCCGGGGTAATACCTACAAAATCAGCCAGTGCATCGCCGACTGCCAGCATGGCGGTTGTCGTAATCGAAGGTGCCAGCCCGATATGCCCTGCCTCTTTTAGCATTCCAAGTCGGATCACGATGTCAGCGTTTCGCCCCAGAGTGCTGGAC
>JAGOIJ010000104.1 GCA_017995695.1 Candidatus Omnitrophota bacterium
GCTAAAGGCGGGGTATTTATTGATAGCGAGGCATATGCAAGAACATAGAGTAGTGGTTACTGGTTTGGGTGTGATAACCCCCGTTGGTAATGACGTGGCTTCTTTCTGGAAATCGCTTACCGAGGGCAAGGGCGGTGTCGGTCCTCTTACGTCGTTTGATCCTACTAACTTTGATTCCAAGATAGCCGCCGAGGTTAAGGGATTTGATCCTGCTCACTTCGGTATGTCTTCGAAAGATGTCAAGCGTATGGACAAGTTTGTCCAGTATGCCGTTGCCAGCACCTATCAAGCGCTCGCTCAGGCAGGGCTTGATCTGGCCAAGGAAAACAAAGAGCGCATGGGCGTTATTATTGGTTCCGGCATTGGAAGTTTGCATATCATCGAAGAGCAGCACAAGATTATGCTTAATAAGGGCCCTTCGCGTATGTCGCCGTTCCTTATACCGATGCTTATTGTTAATGAAGCAGCTGGCCAGGTAGGTATGGTGTATGGCTTTAAGGGTCCAAATACGTGCGTTGCTACTGCTTGCGCTTCTGGCTCACATGCGATCGGTGATGCTTTCCGCGTGCTAGAGCGAGGCGATGCTGAAGTTATGATTGCAGGTGGCACAGAAAGTTGCATTGTGCCTACGGGCGTAGGAGGGTTCTGCGCGCTCAAGGCTTTATCTACGCGCAACCAAGAGCCGCATAAGGCCAGTCGTCCCTTTGACCGGGATCGCGACGGTTTTATTATGGCTGAAGGGTGCGGGGTGGCAGTGCTTGAAACGCTTGAACATGCGAAGAAGAGAAACGCGCATATCCTTGCCGAGATGGTCGGCTATGGGATGTCTTGCGACGCCTACCATATGACTGCGCCTAATCCTGATGGTAATGGTGCGATGCGTTCAATGCAGCTTGCTTTGCACGATGCCCAACTTAATCCCGAAGATGTCGATTATATTAATGCCCATGGCACTTCAACTAAATTGAATGATAAAGTAGAAACCCTTTCTATCAAGCGGGCATTAGGAAACTACGCAAAGAAAGTTATGGTATCGTCTACTAAGTCTATGACTGGCCATTTGCTGGGCGCTGCTGGCGGCGTTGAGTTTGTGGCGTGTTGTTTAGCAATCCGAGACAGTATCGTTCCTCCCACCATAAACTACGAATATCCTGATCCAGAGTGTGACCTCGATTATGTCCCCAATACTGCCCGCAAAAAAGAAGTGAGCGTGTGCGTGTCGAATTCTTTGGGATTCGGCGGCCACAACGCGACACTTGTGGTAAGGAAATTCAAGGGTTAATTCAAAATAAATATTGCCTTTTGATATTATAATTTAAGCACTATGGCTTATACCATTGCAGAAAAAATATTACTGGCGCATACCGATAAGAAAACTATTGCCCCGGGTGAGTTTATTGAGGCCAAGGTTGATGTTGCCTTAGGTAATGATATTACTGCGCCTTTGGCAATCGCGGAGTTTAAGAAAGCAGGGCTCAAGAAAGTCTTCGATAATAAAAAGATTGTTCTGGTGCCGGATCATTTTGCGCCGGCAAAGGATGCCCGCAGCGCTAACCAATGCAAAATCTTGGCTGATTTTGCCAAAGAATATCGGATTAAAAATTATTTTGAAGTTGGCTGTATGGGTATCGAACATGCGCTGCTGCCCGAACAAGGATTAGTTGAGCCCGGCGATCTGGTGATTGGCGCTGATTCACACACTTGTACGTATGGCGCCTTAGGTTGTTATGCTACCGGAGTTGGCTCGACAGATTTAGCGCGGGCTTTCATTGACGGCAAGGTCTGGCTTAAAGTGCCGCCTACCGTTAAGTATATATATAAAGGTAAGCTTGACACCTGGGTAGGAGGTAAAGATCTTATTCTTTTCACCATTGGCCAGATTGGCGTTGATGGCGCTTTATATAAAGTTATGGAGTTTGCAGGTCCGGTCATTGAAAAGCTTGGCATGGATGATCGTTTCGCCATGTCGAATATGGCAATTGAGGCAGGCGCCCGCGCAGGATTGATTAACCCTGATGCAGTTACTATGCGGTATGTGAATACTGCAAAGAAAAAAAGACCATCGACCATGGACCATAGACTAGCGACCCGCTTAACCAGCGATAAAGACGCGCATTATGAAAAGATTTATGAATGGGATGTCTCGAGCTTAGAGCCGCAGGTGGCATGTCCACATTTGCCAAGCAATGTTAAGCCGGTGCGTAAGCTAAGCGATGTTAAAGTTGATCAAGTTGTTATTGGCTCTTGCACTAATGGCAGAATATCTGATATGCGCATGGCCGCCAAGATTTTAAAAGGGAAGAAAGCAAAGCCCGGTGTGCGCCTGATTATATTTCCTGCGACCCAGAAGATCTATCGTGAATCTGTGAAGGAGGGTTTGGCAGAGATTTTTGTTAAGGCAGGCGGGATTTTTTCTACGCCGACCTGTGGTCCTTGCCTAGGTGGGCATATGGGGATTCTCACCGAAGGTGAGACCTGCATTGCTACGACCAATCGCAATTTTCTTGGCAGAATGGGAAGCCCTAAATCGTTTGTGTATTTGGCAAATCCGGCGGTTGCAGCGGCTTCGGCGATAACCGGAAGGATTACGCATCCAGGTGAAGTGCCGTAGTTTTAGTATTGAGTATTGAGTATTGAGTATTGAGTATAGAGTATTGAGTATTGATGTCCAAGGGCAGATCAAAAAGCTTTTACTCAATACTCACGACTCAATACTTAATACATACATCACACTATTATGATTATTAAAGGCAAAGTCCACAAATTCGGCAACGACATAAATACTGACGATATCATTGCAGCCAAATATCTAGTTTCGACTGATGCGAAAGAACTTGGCGCGCATTGTATGGAAACTATTGCTCCTGATTTTGCGAAGAAGGTGCAAGAAGGTGATATTATTGTTGCCGGCAATAATTTTGGCTGTGGATCATCAAGAGAGCATGCGCCTTTGGCAATCAAGGGCTGTGGGGTAAAGGCTGTTATCGCCAAAAGTTTTGCCGCCATTTTTTTTCGCAATGCTATAAATATTGGATTGCCGTTTCTGGAGCTAGCGGATATAGAGAAAATTAACGAGGGTGATATTTTAGAGATAGATTTAAGCAGCGGAACGATTAAGAATATATCTGTGAATCAGTCGTTTAAGACGCAAGGTTTTCCTACATTTCTGCAGGAGATTGTGCAAGAGGGAGGGTTGATTCCGTGGGTAACAAAACATACAAAATAGCAGTAGTGCCTGGCGATGGTACTGGTCCTGAAGTAGTGCGCGAGGGACTGAAAGTTTTACACGCAGCAGGCAAGAAATTTGGCTTTCAGCTCGATACAAAAACCTACGATTTCGGCGGCGAGCGTTATCTTAAGACCGGCAAGACGCTTGAAGATGGCGATATAGAAGAGCTAAGGCGGTATCAGGCAATTTATTTAGGCGCGATCGGCCATCCTGATGTTAAACCGGGGATTCTTGAAACCGGTATCCTGCTTAAATTACGATTTTCTCTTGATCAGTATATTAACCTTCGCCCCGTAAAGTTATATAATAGTGCATTCTGTCCCTTAAAAGACAAGAAGCCTGAAGATATTGATTTTGTCGTGGTGCGTGAGAATTCTGAAGGTTTATATAAAGGAATGGGAGAATTCCAAAAGAAAGGCACCAAAGAAGAAGTAGCTATCCAGATTTCATATAATACGCGCAAAGGTGTTGAGCGCTGCATCAGATATGCTTTTGAATTTTGCAAAAAGCGCAATAAGAAGAAAAAACTGACGCTCTGCGGCAAAACCAACGTGTTAACGTATGCCTGGGATTTGTGGGAGCGCACCTTTCATGAAGTAGCAAAAGAATATCCTGACATTGCGACTGATTATGCGCACGTTGATGCAACCACGATGTGGTTTGTAAAAAATCCGGAGTGGTTTGATGTGATTGTTACTGATAATATGTTTGGCGATATTATCACTGATTTAGGGGCCATGGTCCAGGGCGGCATGGGCATCGCTGCCGGAGGCAACATTAACCCGCAAGGCGTTTCCATGTTTGAGCCTATCGGTGGCAGTGCGCCGAAATATACGGGACAAAATGTCATTAATCCATTGGCTGCGATTTGCGCCGGCGGAATGATGCTTGAGAATCTTGGCGCAGCTGAAGCTGGTCGCGCCATTGAAAACGCTGTTATTAAGCTTGTGCAAACGAAGCTGAAGTCGTTGGCTGCCGGAAAGATGGGATTTTCAACTACCGAAATTGGTGATTTGGTGGTTGAAAATATTTAATTTCGTTGAGGTAACGGGTCCTGATTTGGCCTGTTTCTCGCGGGAACGCTCGAGTTCAGTCCAAGTTACCGTTAGTAACACAAAGACACGAGGATAAAATGAAAAAATACAATGTTGCAGTAGTTGGTGTTGGCGTGGTGGGTATTGAGATGTTACGCGTTTTAAGGCAGCGCAAATTTCCTATTGGTGAGCTGCGCGTATTTGCGCGTTCAGCGCGGGATATTGATGTTGATGGCCAGAAATATTCGGTGGAGCCGATATCTGCCGATGGTTTTAAGGGAATCGACATTGCATTATTCGCAGGCACCGAAGGAGAGAAGGGCGCAGCAGTCACTTTTGCGCAAGCAGCAATTAAACAAGGCGCGGTGGTTATTGATAATGGCGCGGATTTCCGTATGGATCAGAGCGTGCCCTTGGTTGTCCCTGAAGTCAATGCGCAAGACGTCAAAATGCATAAAGGTATTATTGCTAACCCTAATTGTTCCACTATCCAGATGGTGGTTGCCTTATGGCCTATCTATAAGAAGGTTGGCATTAAAAGAGTTGTGGTCACTACCTTGCAGGCTTCTTCAGGCGCAGGCAAAAGCGCAGTTGAGCAATTGAAAGAGGAGACCTCGCTCATTGCCTCTGGCGGTTTTGATAATGTTCATGTTAAAGCATCCCAAAAGTCCATGCCTCAACAATTGTCGTACAATGTCTTTCCGCATATCGGCAGCTGCGCAGATGATGATTACACCAATGAGGAATGGAAGTTGGTAAAAGAGTCGCATAAGATTATGCACGATGATGCGATTAGTATTAGCGCGACGACCGTGCGCGTGCCGGTACGGACTGGTCATTCTGAATCAGTGTACATTGAAACAGCGCAGCCTATTGAACCGGATGCGGTCAGAAAACTCCTTGCGCAGTCACCCGGCATTGTGGTGATTGATGATCTTAAGAATAATCTCTACCCTATGCCTAAAGATGTGGAAGGCAAAGATGAGACCTTCATCGGCAGGATCCGTAAAGATCCCTTTGTTAAGAATGGCCTTTGGTTGTGGGTGGTAGCTGATAATCTGCGCAAGGGCGCAGCAACCAATGCTGTGCAGATTGCCGAATGCGTAATCTCAAGCTCACCATAGAATACGACGGCACGCACTATTGCGGATGGCAAATCCAAAAGCGTCATCCGTTACCTGCCACCTGTCGTCCGTCAATTCAAGAAACAATTGAGTTTAGGCTGCGTAAAATTCTCCAGGAAGATGTTCGGCTTGTTGGCTCTGGTCGCACAGATGCTGGCGTGCATGCTTTAGCACAAGTTGCTAATTTCAAAACAGCCTCACGTATTCCTCCTGAAAAGCTCAAGAAGGCCTTAAATGGGCTTTTGCCTGATGATATCAGCATCTCGGGTGTCCATGAAGTGCCGCTTGATTTTCACGCGCGCTTCAGCGTAAGCTCAAAACTGTATCGTTATACAATTTTAAGCGGGGATACTCCTTCTGCTCTTTTGAGGAACAGCGTTTATTTCTTTCCTTTTTCTCTGGAAATAAGGAAAATGCAAAAGGAAGCTCGCGCGCTAGTTGGAAAGCACAATTTTAAAGCCTTTGCTGCTTCTAGTAAGAAGGAAAGAAACTTCTTTAGGAGGGTAAGCCGCTGTTCAGTGT
>JAGOIJ010000105.1 GCA_017995695.1 Candidatus Omnitrophota bacterium
ATTTTTTCCAGGGATTGATTCCCGAGACACTTGCTATAGTCTCGCGATTGCTCTTTGGCGTAAGCTGTATCATCGGGCGTAATTGGACGATCTTTTTACAGTTTAAGGGAGGCAAGGGCGTTGCTTCGACATTAGGTGTTTTGATAGGCCTTGCGGCAACCATTCCAGGCCTTTATATTGTTTTGCTCCTGGTGTTGGCTACGTGGGGGCTGGTATTTTTGTTTTCGCGTATTGTTTCGTTAGCTTCGATACTGGCAGGAATCAGCATGCCTTTTTATATGTGGTTTTTTAAGCAAACTCCGGTAATTATTGTTGCCGGTGCTGCATTAGCGGTTTTAGGAATCCTGCGTCACAAGACCAACCTGAAACGAATCTTCCTCGGAACTGAACCAAAGTTATCTTTTAAGAAGAAATAACACTCCTTAATTTCTTGCTATTTTTTTCTCCCATTCCTTATTTCGTTTTGAGCACATTTTCTTTGTGTCATTGCCAGTTCATTTTCTTTGTGTCATTGCGAGCGCAGCGAAGCAATCTAAATGGATTGCTTCGTAGTAAAGATACGTATAGCTATACTCCTCGCAATGACACAGGGGCGCACCATAGCCCCGCTCCGCTCATGATATCCCCGTAAATCTCCTTACGTTCACTCACTTCGCTCGTTCCGCAAGTTATGCGACTAACCTTGCCGCAATTTGTTAACGGGCAAGTAAATTCGCGGACGCCCCTTGCGGGGCTATAACTTATGTTCGCGCTTCGCGCTCCAATAGGTATCCGACAAGCCTTGTCGCAATCAATAGCCGGACAAGTAAATTCGCGGACGCCCCTTGCGGGGCTATAACTTATGTTCGCGCTTCGCGCTCCATAAGTTATCCGCTCATTTATTTAGAAACCGCTTTCTTTATAAGCCGT
Organism: Candidatus Omnitrophota bacterium; assembly: GCA_017995695.1. Classification (GTDB taxonomy): domain Bacteria; phylum Omnitrophota; class Gorgyraeia; order Gygaellales; family Profunditerraquicolaceae; genus JAGOIJ01. The sequence continues at coordinate 910 of JAGOIJ010000105.1, forward strand.
TTTAGTATTGATTCGTCTGGAGGGACAACTTATACTTTTAATGAGAATATATACCTATTTATATGTCCCACCAGCCACAAGTGGTTTCAGGGACAGCCGGGTTGCCTGGATTGCTTTGTTAACATAGGGCAACCCGGCATTACATCGAGAAAAGAGGAGTTATGCGTGACGTAGTTTTTAAGCATTTGACTTCCGATGATAAGCGTAGAAAACGCATAGCCAGCTGCGAAACCGCAGAACAGCATGGCATGCGCAGCACTGTCTGCCGCCATTTTGTGTATATCGCTCAAGAGGTGCAGGGGGAAGAGATTGTAAAGCCCATGCCGTATATTTCCGTGCGTAAAGAGCGAAATAATAAAGGACAGCAGGAAAAGTTTTTTTGCAAGATAAAGGGGAGTGTAGTAACTATGAGCAATGGCAGGATGTTTCTTATTCGCTTTATGCATTCATTAAGGATTAATCTGACTGCTGTTTCGCATGACTTAGGTGTCTCATGATTTAGTCTTGACTTTAAACTGTTAGTAGTGTATATTTAATAAAGCAATTTATAAAGTCTTTAATAATCCGCTATTTCTTGGTTTTTGGAGGAAATCAAGAGATGCCTTTGCAAGAAATTGCATAGCCGGATTGACTTATAAAGGGTCAATCCGGCTTTTTATTTTGCTCGATTGAGGTTGACAAAGCGTTGTTAGGTGATATACTACTCTGATAAGAAGGAGGAGCTCATGAAAGTTATCAGAGAAGCAATAGTGGCGGTAGCGGTTGGAGTTACAATACTTTTTGCGCCGTTTACCGTTTATGCTGCACTCTCGGTTTCAGTGACTCCTTACGAGGGTGGTGTTGATCTAAGATTCGGTAATGTCAATAGCGCTGATGTCATGCCTATTGATAGACAGGTAAATGTGCGGATTACTGCCACTGATAACACCCAATACATGTTGTATCAACAGCTGCTTGATTCTTTGACCAATGAGCGGGGAGAGCGGTTGCCGGTGCAAAGTTTTGTTGGCAATGCTCTTTCAGGAAGGAATCAATACGGGACCGTGCATTTATCGCAAGAGCGCCCCGTGAGTACTTCAAGAGCGCTTATCTATACGTCCAATACAGCGGGTCTTTCAGATTCACTGATCCTTTCATACGGTATTCGTCTAAGTCCCCAGGTGAGCCCGGGGCGTTACACAGGAAGGATTGCCTACACCTTGGTGCCTGTGCGTGGAACGCAGGCCCCCCGTCCAGAAATCTTAAATATATCTGTTCAGATAGAGTCTAAAACAATCGTTTCTATTACGACCGTTAAAGGATCCCGTTCAATTAGCCTTTCTACTGCCAAGGAACAACCTTTGCCTGAGCAGGTTTCTATTGAGATAAAGAATAATATCGGTAGACAGTATAAAATTTACCAATTGTTGGGTTCAACATTTGTCTCGGCAAAAGGTCAACCCTTACCGGTAGGGGCAATCCGTTATGCGGTCTCCGGAGGCGATAAAGGCAGTAGGAATACGGCCGAACAGGTATTAAGTCAGAATAAGCAACTATTGTATAGTTCTTCGCAGAAAGGCGAGCAGGATTCTTTCGTGGTCAATTACCTGATTGGCGATGTAAAAGATGCAAAGGCAGGAACGTATCGGGGCACGCTTCAGTATTTACTTGAGATCGCAGCAGGCGAGACAAAAATAATCGATACCTTTACCATAGAATTAATCAATGAAGAGGTGTTTAGTTTGTCAGTTGATCTTGATCGTGGCGGCCGCATAGCATTTGATAACCTTAAGCCGTTGGATAAGCCAAAGCAAAGCGAGGTTTTGGTTGAAGTAACATCAAATCTCGGTGAGCCCTATCAGGTTATTCAGACCGTGTATTCAGAGTTAGTTAATAAGGCAGGAGAAAAGATACCGGGAAAATATTTTACGGTGCGCACCGAAGCTGTGGATGATGAACCCCTCGCCGGGCTTAAATTTACTCAAGCCTCAGAAGTTAAATCAAAAGATACCGTATTGTATGTCTCCGATAAGAAAGGATCTTCAGCAACGTTTAAGGTGGTATATGAGTTGAGTGTGCCTGATACTGTTAAGGCTGATGATTATGGTTCGAATATCGTATTTTCATTGATGAAGATTCAATAAAAGGGAGGTTAAAATGAAGAAGTTGGAATCAATGTTTAAAAAAATATTGAGCGTCCAATCTTATGGAATGGATTGGCGTTCATTTGCTATGGAAGGAGGTGAAATGATAATGAAGAAAATATTTGTGTTAGCGATTATAGGAATCCTCGCAACCATGACGTTGACAAGCGCATATGCAGCAACTACGTCTGGAGCGATTGCCGTAACCGCAAGTATCCAGGCTGGCACGCCTGATATGACGGTAAGGGTGTATCGCGCTCCGAATGGCGATCCTGATTTGATCAATTTCAATGCTCCGGTTACAACGATGACGTTTGACAAGTTTGATTTGATCTCAAGGCCGACCAAGGCTAGCCAGTGGACAACGGTTGATCAATTTGTGGCGTTTGTGTATGCAACAGGGCTTGGCAAACAATACAAGATCACGTCGAAAACCACAGGCGCTGGGCAATTCACTCGTACGGGCGGAGCTGAAACATTGCCTATTAACAGTTTTGCTTGTACTCCGGTGTATGCCGCAGAAGATGTTTGGAAGCTTCCTGATGGGACAGAAGTTGCCCAGGGAGCTCGCCCTGCAGGTTCAACCTTAGGGACCGTAGGCCCTGCGATTAATGCCGCGGGAAAGCTCGTGTATCAGAGTGAGAATCCAGGATCAGCTCGCATTATCCAGATATGGTATGGTTTTCCGCCTTATACTGCGACGGGAGCCAATCCGTATACTGGTTATGCGCCGATTCCGTCAACGCAGACCGCAGGATCGTATACGGGAGTTAATGTCGTTATCGACATTACGCCTGTGTAAGTGGTAGCATCGAGACTATATATTATGTTGCGATGCATATATAACTTTGCTATAATTTCTTCCATGGCAAAGTGCGGAAATCGTTTGTTTGTTAAACAATCAAGGCAGGGAATAGGTGTACTATTTCTTGCCTTGATTGTTTTTTTCTGCGTTCATCCTCGTTGCGCAAGCGCCTTTAGGACTATTCAGTTGGATCAGGATCGGGTACGTATCATGGTTAAACCAGGAACTACCTATACTGGTCGGATCGAAGTGAAAAACCCCTCGGATGAGCCTAGGCAGGTTAAGGCGTATCTTCAGGATTGGGTGTATAGCGATGATCAAGGTTCTAAAGAAATCCTTCCGCTGGGTTCAAAGGCAACGTCATGCGCTAATTGGATAAGCATTGTACCTCAAGAATTCACTGTGCCTGCTTTTGGCAAGAGGGCGATCAACTATTCGGTTAGTATACCGTCTGATGCCCATGGTGGCTACTACGCCGTACTTTTTTGCGAAAGCTCACTTGGCAGTGTCGAGGCTCAAGAGTTACAAAACGAATCGACAGCCGCGGTTGTTCCTATTTCAGTGAGAATCGGTTTTCTCTTTTTTGTTGAGATCAAGGATACTGCTACGCGGGATGTCGCTATCGAGAACTTCGCTATTGAAAAAACGGGAACTGGATATGCGATGAGTATCAACTATCAGAACATCGGGACCGTTGATATCAAGGCGAATGGAACGTTTAATATTATGGATCAGCGTGGCGTTGTTTGCGCGCGTGGAAGATTCGATGATAACTACAGCTTGCCTGGTGATCATGCATTGCTGCGTTCTCGTTGGAGTAACGCGTTAGATAAGGGAACGTATGATGTGGTGGTTACGCTCGATCTGGGTAGGTCTCTTGAGGATTATGGTTTAGGCAGGGGGCCGATCAAGGTTAAAGAAGGAGTTTTAGAAATTGGCGAAAATGGGGAGGTTGTGCAGGTTCAGGGCTTGCGATAACGCGCCATGTTGTGCAGGGGAGATCTTGCCATAAAAGGAGATCTCTATTTTTTTATGGGTAAAAAAATTATTAGTCTAGGCATACTTATAACATTTCTTTTTTCTTCTTTGGCTCTGCCTTTTGCCTCTGCCAGTCAGATAACCGGTCTTCTGTATGAGTTGGGGGTTAATTTTTACAAACAGGGAAGATATGATGAAGCGTTGGTAGAGTTCAAAAAAGCTCTTTTGGTGCAGCCGGATTATGAGCCTGCGATTAAGTATATTCAGCTTATTGAGCAGGGCGCTGTTTTGGTCCCCGTAGTTACAGGTGGAGGCAAGTCTTTGGAGCCGTTGCCGTCGTCTACTGTGACGTTACCTGTTTCTCGCGGCGAAGGTGTTGATGCGTCCTTGGATTTGATTGAGCTGCAAAAGGCGATGATACTCGAAAAGCAACAGGCGCTGACGGTTGAAAAACCGGTGGTAAGCGACGTTTTTCCTGGACCAGTCGCGAAGCAAGAGATGGCAGGAAAAACAGCGGAGATGCCCCTGGTGCGTAGGCTCGCAGAGATTGTCGCTTTACCGCAGACTTTGGAGTTGGAACAGGGAAAGCAAATAATGGTAAAAGGGGAGGGTATCGAAAGATTCTTGGTTACTTTTCCCGATGTGTTGTCTGTTCAGCAACTTGATAGCCAGACGCTTTTGGTTGAGGGAGCGCAAACCGGCTACTCTGATTTGATTGTGTGGGATGATACTGGTCGTTCCCTGGTTGATTTTTTGGTTGTGCCGCCGAAACCCGAAGGGATTTTATATACTGATATTCTTAAGCGATCGTTGGAGCGGGAGGAAAACTTTAGATTGAATTATGAGATGGATTGGTCTTCGTATTATGAGGGCAGAAGTTTTGATGAGGCTCATCGTACCACCTATGCCTATAGCCATAGCCTCGGCCTGGCTGGCCCCACGCCTTATGGAGATCTTGATTCTTCAATATTAGTGCGCAAGGTGCGCACTAGCACTGATCTTATTTATGGGACTATTGGATTGTCGCATGGGCATATTGGTCCGTTAAAA
>JAGOIJ010000106.1 GCA_017995695.1 Candidatus Omnitrophota bacterium
CATTGATAGTATCAAGGGTGGGGCTATCCCGAGGTCATTTATCCCGGCAGTTGAAAAAGGGGTGCGCGAGGCAATGCTAAAGGGCGTATATGCTGGTTTCCCGGTAGTGGATGTGATTGTGGATTTGGTTGACGGGTCATTCCACGAAGTTGATTCTTCAGAGCTTGCCTTTCGCATGGCTGCTATCTTAGGGTTTAAGCAGATTTTTATGCAGGCCCAGCCGGTTTTGCTTGAGCCGTATATGTCGTTGGTGGTAACGACTCCCGAAGAATTTGCTAATGCGAGCATCGGCTATATTTGTTCGCGCCGCGGCAAGATCATTAATGTTGAAACTAAGGGCAAGCAGAAAGTTGTCATTGCCGAGGCTCCCTTAGCCGAGATGTTTGGATATGCCACAGCGTTTCGCTCTTTAAGCAGCGGCCGGGCCAATGCCTCGATGGAGTTTGCTAAATACGCCCAAGTGCCCAATGAAATAACGCAAAAGATTATTGAAGAAAAAAAGAAAAAAGAAGAGCAGGAGTAAGGAGGAGGAAGGTAATGTATAAGGTTGACATAGAGAATAAGGGAGATTATTTGTTTCAGGTAGCTTCAGAGAATTATACGTTTTTCGTAGACACGAATGGCTCAGGTGTTACTCCTCCGGATGCCCTCTTGGCAAGTTTGGGAACGTGCGTAGGCGTCTATATTCGTAAGTATGCTGAAGGCGCAAAACTTAACCTGCCACAGTTTAGTATTCATGTTGAGTCTGATTTCACGCAGGATAAGCCGGCGCGATTTCAGGATATTAAAGTGATTGTTAGTCTTAACGGTGCGCTTCTTGATGAGCGCAGAAAGCAAAGCGTGCTTGAATTTGTTAAGAATTGCCCGGTGCATAATACGCTTAAAAATAACCCTTTGATAGAAATCAGCATCACATGATAAATCCTAAATCCGAAATCCTAAATACTAAACAAATCAGAAATCCTAAATCCAAATGACCAAAACAGGGATATTTTTAATTTAGAATTTTGTGCTTTGAATTTGTTTAGGATTTCGATATTAGTATTTAGAATTTACAGGAAGAATATGGTAAAAACTAAAATAATTTGTACTATAGGCCCCGCTAGCGATAGCGTCACGGTGCTGCGTAAGATGATGCTTGCAGGTATGGATGTGGCGCGTTTAAATTTTTCTCATGGCACTCATGCGCAGCATCTTGAGCGTATCAAGAAGATTCGCTTGCTTAATCAGCGCTACCGCCGAAGAATAGCTATCTTGCAAGATTTGGAAGGGTATCGTATCCGTATTGGATCGCTTAAGCCTTCTAAGCAGGTAGTGCTTAAAAAGCGGCAAAAAATTATCTTAAGCAATAAGGAGTCTTGCGCAGCGCATGTTATCCCGTTTGACTACAGCGGGGATTTGAGCGCGATTAAAGCTGGGAGCCATGTCTATATTGACGATGGCACGATTGATCTGCGCGTTAAGAGTTCCCATAAGCATGAGCTTATTGGCGAAGTGGTCGTGCCGGGAGTTATCAAAGAACATAAGGGGGTTAACATTCCTGATGCCGCGCTTTCTTTTAGTGGCATTACCGAAAAAGATAAGTTTGATCTTGATTTTGGCGTTGAGCATAAGGTTGATGCTATTGCCCAGTCATTTGTGCGCTCCAAGCGCGATATCCTGCAATTACGCCAGTACCTTTCGGGCAGGTTGCCTTCTTGCAAAATCATAGCCAAGATTGAGAATCGTGAGGGGATAAACAATATAAAGGAGATTATCGCGGTCTCGGATGGCATTATGATTGCGCGCGGGGATATGGGGGTGTCTATTCCTATCTACGAAGTCCCTTTTGTGCAAAAGCAGATCATCCGAGCATGCAATCGCGCAAAGAAATTGGTCATAACTGCGACTCAGATGTTAGAAAGCATGACTGAACAGATAAGACCCACTAGGGCCGAGGTTACCGATGTCGCTAACGCTATTATTGATGGCACTGATTGCGTTATGTTGTCTGCCGAGACCGCTGCCGGACTTTATCCGGTTGAGGCTGTGACCATGATGAATAAAATTATTATTTTTACTGAAAAGACCATACAAGAAAAGGATTAATCGTATGCAAAAAAGAATCTACTACCACGATACTGATGCTGGCGGCGTAGTCTACTACGCTAATTATTTGAAGTTTTTTGAAGAGGCGCGTACAGAATTCTTTGCTCAAAAAGGTTTTTCGATCCGGGATTTAGCTTCCGCGGGGACTATGTTTGTGGTGGCGCGTCAGGAGGTTGATTATAAGTTCCCCGCAGTCTATGGCGATGAGTTGGATATCGAGACATGCGTTGCAAGCTCAACAGGCGTGCGTATCGAGTTTTCTCATCAGGCAAAAAATCAACATGGTCAGCTCATTTGTAAAGGTAAGGCCACATTGGTGTGCGTTGATAAGACGTTTAAGCCAAAGGCGCTGCCGGAAGCAATACTGACTGTATTCTTGTAATATTTTCTGGGGAGGGGTCAATGGAGTCGTTAGATTTTATTAAAAAAAGAAGAAGTATTAGGGAGTTTAGCGTGGATGCGATTTCCCGCGAGCTGCTTGAGGCGATTGTGGAAGCGGCAAGCTTTGCTCCTTCTGCCCGCAATGTTCAGCCTTGGGAGTTTGTTGTTGTGACCGATCTTGCTATGCTGCAGGATTTAGGAGACTTGATTGAGAATGCCCGGTTTCTTGCGCACGCTAAGGCTTGTATTGCGGTTTACTGTAAAGATACTAAATACTATCTTGAGGATGGTTGTGCTGCGACACAGAATATCCTTTTGGCTGCCACTGCTTTTAAGATCGGAAGTTGCTGGATCGCTGGCGATAAAAAACCGTACGCAGCCCAGGTAAGCTCTATGCTTAAAGTGCCGGATTCGTTTCATCTGGTAAGCTTGGTTGCGTTAGGATACCCGTATGAATATGATGGCCTTAAGCTTGCGACAAAGCGCTCTATATATGAAATCTTACATTGGGAGCGATTTTGAAATCGTTTGTAGTATATAGCCAGGCTGGTTGTTTATTGCCGTTCTTGATTATTGCCAATCTTTTCTTCGGGTTGCTGTTTTTCAGCTTCGGGCAATGGATTTTGATTGAGATAGGGCTGGTGGCCCTATTTTTTATTAATTCATTTTTGATGGTGAAAAAGATTGCTCGGGGCACTCGCCATACTAACGGTTCGCGCGATGGAATTATTGACGTTGAGGCCGAGGTTGTGCAGGAAAAGAGAAGGTTGGAAAAAGATTGACATATATAAATACTATGTTACTATATCATACGTTTAAACTTCTTAAAGGTACCATTATCTGAAACCTTGCGCTAAAAGGTATTGCTCAAGTGTTGTGTCTTCTACACAGACACCTTGCGCTAAAAGGTATTGCGCAAGTGTTGTGTCTTCTACACAAGGAGGATGTTCGATGGGCAATTTTGATTTGTTGTTGCTTGCGCCAGTGGGTTCAATTCTGGCGTTGGGGTTTGCATTCTTGTATCTGGTGCCGTTTATTTTGCGCCAAGATAAAGGTAATGACCGGATGCAAGAGATTGCTTTGGCAGTCAAGATTGGCGCGCGCGCGTATTTGAAAAGACAATATCTGGGCGTTGCTATCTTCTTTGCAGTTGTTTTTTGTATACTTTTAGTTATGGCGCTTAAGAATTATTTAGTTATCTTTGTGCCGTTTGCGTTCTTGTCCGGTGGTCTTTTTTCAGGCTTATGCGGTTTTATCGGCATGACCATTGCTACGGAATCTTCAAACCGGACTTCTGCTGCGGCTATGAAAAGTCTCAATTCGGGTTTGCGCGTAGCATTTTCCAGCGGCGCCGTTATGGGATTGACGGTTGTGGGTCTGGGCCTTTTAGATTTAAGCATCTGGTATTATTTCCTTAATTGGTATTATTCGCACAATCCTATTCCGTTAGGAACTGATAAGATTGCCGCTATTACCTCAACCATGTTATGTTTTGGTATGGGCGCAAGCTCCATGGCGCTCTTTGCCCGCGTCGGCGGCGGAATTTTTACCAAGGCTGCGGATGTCGGAGCTGATTTAGTGGGTAAGGTTGAAGCGGGCATCCCTGAAGATGATCCGCGCAATCCAGCGGTAATTGCTGATAACGTAGGGGATAATGTTGGCGACGTGGCAGGTATGGGCGCTGATTTGTATGAATCGTATGTTGGCTCTATTGTCGCTACTTCAGCGCTTGGCGTTGCAGCAGGTTTAGGCGTTCCCGGCGTGACCGTGCCAATGGTTATGGCTGCGGTGGGCGTGATTGCATCAATAATCGGCACGTTTTTTGTACGCAGCAGGGAAGAAGCAAGTCAAAAAGTGCTCTTGGCAGCATTACGCAAGGGCGTATTCGCAAGCTCCATCCTGGTTGCAATAATTTCTTATTTCTTGGTTAAATATACCCTTGGCGTTGAGCATCTTGGCGTGTATTGGTCAGTGCTTGCCGGTTTAGTTGCCGGAGTGCTCATTGGTTTGTGCACAGAGTATTATACCTCAAGCGGGTTTAAGCCTACGCGTTCAATTGCCGATGCATCAACTACGGGCCCTGCTACCGTGATTATCGCAGGTATGGCAGTAGGTATGATGTCAACCGCTGTGCCGGTTATCATTGTGTGTGTTGCGATTCTTTTGAGTTTCTATTTATCAGGTGGCGCATCTAACTTTAATGCCGGTCTTTATGGTATAGGTATTTCAGCAGTTGGCATGCTTTCGACGCTTGGTATTACACTTGCTACTGATGCCTATGGTCCGGTTGCGGATAATGCAGGTGGTAATGCTGAAATGTCGCATCTGCCTCCTGAAGTGCGTAAGCGCACTGATGCTTTGGATTCGTTGGGCAATACTACCGCGGCTACAGGTAAGGGTTTTGCTATTGGCTCGGCAGCATTAACTGCCTTGGCATTGATTGCCGCCTATAAAGATCAGGTAGCTTTATTTGGTAAAGAAATGAATTTGAGCTTAATGAGTCCTACGGTATTGATCGGTTTGTTTATCGGTGGCATGTTGCCGTTTCTATTCTGCTCAATGACGATGCGCGCAGTTGGCAGGGCCGCTGGCAAGATCGTGGTTGAAGTGCGCCGGCAGTTTAAGGAAATTAAAGGAATTATGGAAGGCAAAGCTAAGCCAGATTATGCGCGTTGCGTGAGTATTGCGACTGCTGCAGCGCAGGCGGAAATGGTAATGCCATCGCTTCTTGCGATTATCGCGCCTATTTTGGTAGGTTGGTTGTTGGGAGTAGAAGCAGAGGCAGGTTTGTTGGCTGGCGCAACCGTGACAGGTTTTGTGCTAGCGGTAATGATGGCAAATTCTGGCGGCGCTTGGGATAATGCCAAAAAATATATAGAAGAGGGAAATTACGGCGGTAAAGGATCAGCTGCGCATAAGGCTGGCGTTGTGGGCGACACAGTGGGCGATCCTTTTAAAGATACTTCAGGGCCGAGCTTAAATATTCTGATTAAGCTTATGTCTATGGTCTCGATTGTGTTTGCTTCATTTATCGTTTCCAACGCCCTCATCAAATAACCTTTAAATCTTAGTACCGCTCTTGAATCTAAAGCAAAGAGTGTCCCCAGCCGGGGACACTCTTCCGATTGGATTCAAGAGTGGCACTCGATTGGATTCAAGAGTGGTACTGGTATAAAAAAATAGGGTGTCCCTCTTGACAAGGGTGGTAAAATATGGTACATTTTTTACCATAATATAGGTAAGGACGCTGCTGGACTTGGAGGGAAAGGCAGCGGGAGTGTAATTATAATTACTTAAAGA
>JAGOIJ010000002.1 GCA_017995695.1 Candidatus Omnitrophota bacterium
TTTAAAAATGAGGGACCGTTGGATATGCGCTTAGACCGCTCAAGTTATATTTCAGCGTATGATTTGCTTAATAATCTCACTGAAGAGGAAATATCAACGTTGCTGTGGAATTTCTGGCAGGAACGTTGGCATACGCGTATAGCTCATGCGCTTATCCAAGAGCGGGAGCGTCATCCCATTGCAACGACAGTTGAATTAGCCGATATCGTGGCGCGTTCAGTGCCTTCGAGGTTCCGCTATAAATATTATCGTATCCATCCGGCGACGCGTACCTTTCAGGCAGTGCGTATTGCGGTGAACCGAGAGCTTGAGAGTCTTGAGATAGCGCTTTTAAAGGCGGTGGCATTATTGAGCCGTGGCGCCCGCATAAGCGTTATTGCGTTTCATTCGTTAGAGGACCGTATTGTTAAATTCAGCTTCCGGCAATTGGCGCAGGAAGGCAAGATTAAAATTATAACCCCTAAACCATTGACACCGTTGCCTAGCGAGGTAGAGGAGAATCCCTCTAGTCGCAGCGCAAAATTTAGGGTAGCGGAAAGGCTCTGATCAGATGAAGCTTTCGAGATTTTTGTTCAGCCTTGTTTTTATAACGATGTTAAGTCTTCTCTATGTGTATGAACAAACGGAAATTGTCCGTCTTGCCTATACGGGTCAAAAACAATCGCAACTCTTTGAGGAATTGCTTGATAGAAATAAAGTCTTGCGATACAATATAGCTAAGAATGCATCTTTGGTGCATCTCGGGGGGAAGATGAACGAAGCTGATTTTCAGATGCCAGAGCGTTATCGGCTTCTGAAAGTGGCGGGCGCGCAAACGCGCTTAAGCAGCGCAAGTCGCGTAGCGCAAAAAGGTAATCTTCTATCCCGGTTTTTTAGTATTAAAAGACTAGCACAGGCCCAGACAATCAATCCTTAATAATCAGCGCCAATCACCAGCCGCGCAACAAACGTTTAGGCAGTGGCTGATGAGGAACCTATTACGAACTAGGGACGCGTGTGTATATAAGTAGCTATCGCCGCAGACTCGACGCGGTATTTATTTTCTTTTTGGTTTTTCTTTTCTCTTGCGTCCTGCGTTTATTCTACGTTCAATTCTTCCGCTCCCGCTATCTAGCTGATCTTGCCAAAAAACAACACAACCTTTTTGTAGAGCTTGAGCCTGTGCGTGGCACCATCTTTGATACGAACGATAAGCCTCAAGCACTTAACATTACGGTCGATTCGCTTTTTGCAGCGCCCAATGAAATTCCTAATAGCGAGAAAGAATCTATGGTGCGAAAACTTGCGCCGATTCTTAACCTCGATCAGGCTTTTTTGAGAGAGCGTTTAAATCGCGATAAATCCTTTATTTGGATTGCGCGTAAGATTACGCCGCAACAAAGCGATGCCATCCGTAACCTTAAGTTGAAAGGGCTTGGTTTTATTAAAGAAAGCAAGCGTTGTTATCCGAATGGTTATCTCACAAGCCAGGTCATTGGATTCGCGGGGTTGGATAACAAAGGGCTTGAGGGTTTGGAGATGGGGTATGATAAGTATTTGCGGGGTGAGCCCGGGTACGCTTTGTTTTTACGCGACGCGCGGCAGAAGCGGCTTGACCTTTGGGAGAAGATGGTGCTGCCCAAAAATGGCTACGATGTTGTATTGACCATTGATGAAGTGCTGCAATATATCGCGGAGCGCGAATTAGATAAGGCATTTCGTTTGTATCGCGCGAAAGCTGCCAGCATAGTTATTATGGATCCGCATACCGGGGCAATCCTGGCAATGGCGAACCGCCCCACGTTTGATTTAAACAATTTCTCCGGCATTGATAAAGAAAAAATTCGTAACCGTTCGGTGTGTGATTTATTCGAGCCGGGTTCGGTTTTTAAGATCGTGACGTTGGCCGCGGCATTGGAAGAGGGAAAGGTTCATGAGAGTGACCGTTTTTTTTGTGAAAACGGAGCATTCAAAGTTGCGACGCATGTTTTGCATGACCATCGGCCGCACGGGTGGCTTACCTTTCAGGAGGTTATTGAACAATCGAGTAATATCGGCACGATGAAGGTTGCCCAGATCTTAGGGGAGGACACGTTGTATCGTTATATCAAGGCGTTTGGTTTTGGTGCTAAGAGCGGTTTGGATGTTCCGGGTGAAATTTCAGGTATAGCGAAGGATCCGCGTTCATGGTCAAAAATTTCTATTTCCGCTATTCCTATGGGCCAAGAGGTTGGGGTAACTGCGTTACAGCTGGTCAATGCAGTTTCAGTTATCGCTAATGGCGGCCAGCTTATGAAACCTTATATCGTAAAAGAGATACGCGATAAAAGTATGGAGGTTATTAAGAGTTTTCCACCTACAATGGTACACAAAGTTATCTCTGTCGAAGCTGCCTCGCGGGCGCGCAAGATACTGACGGGCGTAGTGACTAAGGGGACGGGAAAACTAGCGAAGCCTAACAATCTTGAAGTTGCTGGTAAAACCGGGACTGCCCAGAAACTTGAAGCAAGCGGTGCGTACTCGCACGATAAATATATTGCTTCATTTATTGGATTTGCGCCCGCTGACGATCCGGTTATTGCGATTGCCGTGGTGGTTGATGAACCGCGCCCATACTATTTCGGGGGAGTTGTTTCTGCACCGGTTTTTAAAAACGTTGCGCAAGATGCAGTGCGTTATTTGCAAACAAGGGATCCTCAACAATTTGCTGTTGCCCATGAAACTAAATAAGCTCTTACGTGCTTGTCATCTTAAACCTGTTGCGATGCGTCGTGATGTTACCATGCGTGGCATTACCGCTAACTCAAAAGAGGTGCGTAATAAATTTATGTTTGTTGCTGTCGCCGGTAATCGTGCTGATGGGCATCGGTTTGTTGAGGAGGCCGTTGCGCGCAAGGCAGGGGCAGTGGTGGTTGAGCGCGTATGTAAATCTTTGCGCGCAGCTGTTGCTAACGTGCCCTTGATCAAAGTTAAGGATTCGCGCAAGGCGCTTGGCATGATGGCTGCGCATTTTTATGGCAACCCTGCGCAATCGCTTAAGGTTATTGGGGTGACGGGCACAAACGGAAAAACTACCATTACCTATCTTATTGAAGCTATTCTTGCGCAGGCCGGTTATTCAGCGGCTGTCGTAGGCACGGTTAACCACCGTTTTAAAAGCACGGTTATCCCTTCGCATAACACGACTCCGGGTCCTATTGAGCTACAGCAACTTTTGTCGCAGATGGTTCGTGGTAAAACAGAATTTGTGGCTATGGAGGTTTCTTCGCACGCCTTGGATCAACAGAGGGTCGCAGGCATTTCATTTCATTCAGCAATATTCACCAACTTAACGCAGGATCATCTCGATTATCACCAGACGATGAATAATTATTTTCAGGCCAAGAGCAAGCTCTTTCAGGCGTTGTCTCCTGATGCATTCGCTCTCATTAATGCAGACGACCCTTGGGCCAGAAGGCTCGCTTGCTTGACCAAGGCTGAAGTGATTACCTTTGGATTGCAAAGAAAATCTGATATTATGGCAGAAGATATTATACTTTCTCCTAGCAAGACTTCGTTTTGTCTTAAGACGCACAAAGAGAAACGATTATTTTCTATTAATCTTATCGGTCAGCATAATGTGGTTAATGTGTTGGCGGCTGTTGCTTGGGCTATGCGTTCAGGTATCGATCTTACGACTATACAGAGGGCAGTTGAGCGTTTTGTCTGTGTGCCAGGTAGGCTTGAAAAAATAGATTCTCCCAGGCAGGGTTTTTGTGTTTTTGTTGATTACGCCCATACCGAAGATGCGCTTGCCCATGCTATCGGCTCATTGCGTAATCTGACGAAGAAGCGGGTGTTGGTGGTATTTGGTTGCGGGGGAGAGCGGGATAAGGACAAGCGTCCAAAGATGGGAAATGTTGTTTCTCGCTTGGCAGATTTTGCCATTGTTACCAACGACAACCCGCGCTCCGAAGAGCCCGAGCGTATTATTGCGGATATTACCAAAGGCATGCAAAAAGATAATTATTGCGTAATCCCTGAAAGAATGGCAGCCATCAAGCAATCATTGACGCTGGCTACCGCTGGAGATGTGGTTTTAATTGCCGGGAAGGGGCATGAAAACTATCAAGTTATTGGAAATCAGAGTTTGTTATTTGATGATAGAGAGGCAGTAAAGGCATGTTTAAAGTCGATGCGTTGAAAGAAGCGACAAAAGGTTGTTTGTTGCATGGCGTTCCTACTGCGACAGTGGATAGCCTTTCTACTGATACGCGCAACGTCGGACCCGCGCAGGCTTTTATCGCGCTGAAGGGCGAACGTTTTGACGGCCATACTTTTATCGCTGCAGCTATTGCAAAAGGGGCAACGTGTGTTATCGCTGATAGCCAGTATTTACGAACCCATTCTTCATTGTATGCGAGTGTTGATAAGCAGCGGCTTAGCGTGATTGGTGTTGATGATACTATGCAGGCGATAGCAGATATCGCGCGTTGGCAGCGCCAGCGTTTTCCTATCCCCCTTGTCGCTGTTACCGGTAGCAATGGAAAGACAACGACCAAAGAGATGGTCGCTTGGCTTTTGGCGGAAAAACATTCGGTGCTTAAAAATGAGGGGACGCAGAATAATCATATAGGTGTGCCCCAGACGCTCTTTAACCTTAATCACACCCATGCGTGGGGCGTTTTAGAGTTGGGCACAAACCATTTCGGTGAGATTGCTTATTTATCCAAAATTTGTCAGCCTACCGTTGGTGTTATTACCAATATTGGCTTATCGCATCTTGAGTTCTTTAAAAATCGCTCGGGGGTGTTTAAGGAGAAATTTGACCTTGCGCGCCATCTTATAAAACCATCAATCCTAGTGGTTAATGCCGATGATCCTTTTTTGCGTAAACAGGCGGTAAGAATGCAAAAAAGATTTGTAGTAAGCTTTGGCTTGCACAATGCAGCTGATTTTCAGGCCCAAGCCATAACGTATACTGCTGGCGGCATAACATTTACCGTCAATAAAAAACATACTGTTAAGCTGCAAACATTCGGCCTGCATAACATTTATAACGCTCTTGCGGCACTCGCTGTGGCGAGGATTGCAGGATTAAGTTATCAGGGCGTGATTCGCGCGCTTGAACGTTTTGAATTCCCGCGCGGTAGATTTAAGCTTGTTACGATTAATAATACCAAGTTTATCGATGACACGTATAACGCAAATCCTTGCTCTATGCGCGAGGCGCTTGCAGCGTTCTGTAGCTTCAAGAATAGCGGGCGCAAAATTTTTGTTATGGGTGACATGTTAGAATTGGGAAGGCAAGAAGAGGCGTTCCACCAACAGGTTGGTTCGCAGGCTGCCCAGGTATGCGATGTTTTAGTCACTGTCGGTAAGCGTTCCCGCGCCGCAGCCGCCTCCGCTTTGCAAAACGGATTGCAGAAAGATCGCATTTTTACCTGCGCTTCTTCGTCTGAAGCCCGTTCAATCCTTTATCGCCAGATCGCCCCGACTGCGAAGGATGTCGTTTTGATCAAAGGGTCGCGCGCGATGAACATGGAAGCAGTCTTAAGCGTTTAACCGTAAACCTATGCTCTATCATTTATTGTATCCTCTGCATCAATATTTTTCTTTTCTTAATATTTTCCGCTATATCACTTTTCGGGCAGGGATGGCTACCATTACGGCATTTCTGATTAGTCTTATTATCGGCCCCCTGGTCATTCGGACCTTGCAAACGTTGCATATCGGTGAGCAGATCACCAAGGGTGACAGCAAACAACTTGATGCATTGCATCGTAATAAGCACAATACTCCCACCATGGGAGGAGTGCTTATTCTTTTTGCCATTATTGTTTCAACATTGCTGTGGGCGGATATCTTTGATCACTACATTATTATTGTTTTGTTGGTTACCGTGTGGCTTGGGTTAACGGGCCTGATGGATGATTATTTAAAAGTGGTAAAAAAGAAATCAAAGGGCCTGACAGCTACCGCAAAGCTTATTAGTCAGATTACCTTAGGTGTGTTATTAGGCTTATTTTTGTATTGGCGCATCCCGGGCAACACCCAATTGGATGTGCCTTTTTTAAAAGATATTACCTTGGAGATTGGGGTGTGGTATATACTTTTTGTAGTTTTGGTATTAGCGGGCACCTCCAATGCCGTTAATATCACTGATGGTCTCGATGGGCTAGCCATTGGTACCGTGATCATGGTTTCTTTAGCGTTCAGCATTTTGACCTATGTTTCAGGTAATGTTCGTTTTAGCCAGTATCTGTTGATCCCGTATATCCATGGCGCAGGGGAGTTGGCAGTTTTTTGCGCCAGTATCTTAGGGGCGGGATTGGGGTTTTTATGGTTTAACTGTCATCCAGCAACGGTATTTATGGGCGATGTGGGGTCGCTGGCCCTTGGGGGAGCGCTTGGCACCGTAGCTATTCTTATCCGCAAAGAATTACTCTTGATTATCGTTGGTGGTCTTTTTGTGTTGGAGGCGCTTTCCGTTATTGTGCAGGTTGTCTCTTTTAAATTGTTTAAGAGGCGTGTTTTTAAGATCGCTCCGCTTCATCATCATTTTCAATTTCTCGGATGGTCAGAAAATAAAGTTATTGTTCGTTTTTGGATTTTGGCCAGCCTTTTCACGCTCCTTACCCTGGTTACCTTAAAAACAAGATAGGTGTGTATACGTTGCGAAACCCTGATGTAGTGCGAAACAAAAAAATAACTGTTCTTGGCTTGGCGCGCTCTGGATTGGCCTGCGCCAATCTTTTGGCTCGCGCCGGGGCGTGTGTTTGCGTTTCGGATAGTTGCGATAATGAAGTAACGCGCCGGAATGCGCAGCAGTTAGCGCCTGGTATCTCTGTTGAATTAGGTAGACATAGTCAAGCATATATTCGCGGACAGGATCTTGTGGTTATCTCTCCTGGCATCGCTGATACCGCGCCTCCTGTGCAGTGGGCGAATGCCGAAGGCATTGAGGTCGTTAGTGAGATTGAGGTAGCCTGGTGGTTTTGTCCTGCTGCGGTTATTGCCATTACTGGGACGAATGGCAAGACCACAGTAACCACGCTTATAGGCAGGATGCTTGAGGCTTCCGGGAAAAAAGCGTTTGTCTGCGGGAATATCGGTAATCCATTTTCAGGAGAGGTCCAGCACGTTGAGTCTTCGGATTATATTGTTTTAGAAGTTAGCTCTTTTCAGCTTGAGAAGATTAAGACGTTTAAGCCAGCGATTGCGGTTATATTGAATGTAAGCCGTAATCATTTGGACCGTTATGAGAATATGCAGGAGTATGCTAACGCTAAAAAGAGGATTTTCCTTAATCAGGACAACAATGACGTCCTTATTCTTAATCAAGAAGATGCAAGTGTCAGAGAAATGGCCCAAGACGCGCGTTCGCGCGTTATTTATTTTTCCCGCTCAGACCTTCATAACCCAAACCAAGCAGCCGTTGCTGCGGTAGGTGAGGCGCTCGGGATCGCTCCTGATATTACGCAAAGGGTGTTTGATACATTCGCTGGGATTGAACATCGCCTTGAGCGAGTCAGAGAAGTCAAAGACGTTGTTTATGTGAATGATTCTAAGGCAACGACCGTTGATTCAACGATCTGGGCATTGCGCAATACTCCAGGCCCGATTATCCTCATTGCTGGAGGAAGGGAAAAAGGAAATGATTATGGATTGGTGCGGGATCTTATTCGTCAGAACGTTAAGCGTTTAATTGTAATGGGGGAGGCAAAGGAAAGGATTGGTTCGGCGTTCAAGGGCATGGTAGCTATCGAAGAAGCAAGCGGTTTGTCTGACGCGGTTACGAAGGCCCAAGCGAATGCGGTTAAGGGTGATACGGTTTTATTTTCTCCCATGTGCAAGAGTTTTGATATGTTTGCTAATTACGAAGAAAGGGGTAGGATGTTCAAGCAGCTCGTTTTTGCGTTATCTTAAAAGACCATGATTCGCACTATTCGTCTTAATATCTTTACCATCGCAGTTATCTTGATATGCCTTGGAATCATTATGATTTACAGCGCTTCAAGTATTTACGCATGGGAACGTTATCAGGATAACTTTTTCTTTCTAAAGCGTCACTTAAGCTTTGTGCTTATCGGCTTGTTGTGCATGCTCGCGGTGATGGGGGTGGACTATCGGCGTTTAAGGCGCTGGTCTGGTCCCATGCTCGGCATAGCTATAATATTATTAATACTTGTTTTGATACCAGGCATCGGCCGAGAGGTTGCAGGCGCTCGGCGCTGGTTCCGGTTTAAAATTCTTAGTTTTCAGCCTTCAGAATTTGCAAATCTGGCTGTCATTATTTACGTCGCTGATTTTATTGCGCGAAAAGATAAAATGTTAAAAAGCTTTTTACGGGGTTTTATCCCGCCCTTGATCGTGTTGGGGTTTGTTTCGGTATTGATTCTCGCTCAACCTGACCTCGGCACAACGGTTGCGTTAAGCGTTGTGGTTTGTATTATGATGTTTGTGGGAGGGATTCGCCTGCGCTATTTGGCTGGCATGGCGCTGGCTGCGCTTCCGGCGCTGTATCTATTAATCTTTAACGTGCCGTATAGGCGTATGCGTATTATGGCGTTTGTGAATCCCTGGCTTGACCCGAAAGGAAGCGGTTTTCAGATTATTCAGTCGCAGATTGCCCTGGGTTCGGGAGGAATATTAGGCACCGGCCTAGGTCTTTCAAAGCAAAAGCTTTTTTATTTACCTGCCGCGCATACAGATTTTATCTTTTCGATCATCGGAGAAGAACTGGGCCTGATCGGGACCTTGGCTGTGGTGATCCTGTTTGTCCTTTTGATTCAGCAGGGGATTAAGATTATAAAAAACGCTCCTGATAAATTCAGTTATTTCTTAAGCCTGGGCTTAGTTTCAATGATTTCTTTAAAAGCCGTGATTAATATCGGCGTTTCTTGTGGAGTTTTGCCAACCAAGGGATTGCCCTTGCCGTTTATTAGCTATGGTGGATCATCGCTTGTTTTTGATATGGTGAGTTTAGGACTGCTCATTAATATTGCCAGGACCGGCGATTACCCATAATAGACAGAAAGAAGAAAAATACCATGAGGATTCTTGCGGTTGCCGGAGCAAGCGGCGGGCATATCTTTCCTGCATTAGCGTTCTTGGCTGCGGCAGGAGAGCGCGATGCTTCAGTCAAGACGCTGTTAGTGTTGCCAAAGACAACCCGTCTTGAGCGCCGGTTATTTATTGGCTACGGTGTTCGTTTTGTGCCGTATTGTTCTCTTAGGCCGGGGCTTCATTTTTCTAACCTGCGTGCTTTATTTGTTTTGGCGAAGGGAATGTGCGCGAGTTTGTTTATTATACTGGAATTTAAGCCTGCCATCGTTGTTGGCTTTGGAAGCCTGGTTAGTTGTTTAGTTTTGCCGTGGGCATGGCTTTTTCGTCTTAAGACAGTGATTCACGAGCAGAATGTTTCTTTAGGTCAGGCAAATCGCGCGCTTGCTTTCTTTTCTGATCGCATTGCCCTTTCGTTTGCGCAAACTAAAAAATTGCTTCCTCGATATTCTGAAAAAATTGTCGTGACTGGAAATCTGTTGCGTACTAATTTGGTGCAGGTTCCGAAAAAAGAAGCGCGGGATTTTTTTGGCTTCACCGACCTTGCGTTTACCGTATTGATTATGGGGGGCAGCCAGGGCAGCCATCGCATCAATGCCGAAGTTGTTCAAGCAATCAGCATGATAGAGCATGTGGCTTCTTTGCAGTTTATCCATGTGGCCGGCGAAGCGGATCAGCAGTGGGTTAAGGATGCGTATAGGCAGCTAAAGGTTAAACATGCGGTGTTTAGTTTTCTTGAGCAGGTGCATTATGCGTATAGCTTAGCGGATCTAATCATTTGTCGCGCAGGCGCGACAACCGTTGCTGAATTGATGTTATTTAAAATTCCGGCTATTGTTATCCCGTATCCGTTTGCCTATGATCATCAGCTTGAGAATGCAAAAGTGTTAGAGCAGCAAGGTTGCGCTGTTGTTGTTACGGAGCAGGAATTGCGCGCGCGCATGCTTGCAAAGAAAATCGAGGATTTTTCTGGTAAACCTGATACAATCAGTGCTATGCGTAAAGGCTATGATGTTTTCTCCGATCAAAAATCGACAGATCGTTTTATGGAGCTCATCGTTTCTTTGGCTCAACATGCGTAAGGTATCCGTCTGGCTCATGAGTGCGGTGGTGGTGTTGTCTTTGTTGGCGCCATTGCGGGCCGCAGATGATCAGTGGCGTCAACTGCGTAGCACTCATGTTATTGTTTACTATAAGAATGCCCCGGAGCAATTTATCGAACGGGTCAAGGAGAGGGCGGAGGATTATTACGATAAGATCGCCGATGATCTCGGATTTACCCGCTATAAGTTTTGGCTCTGGGATAACCGCGCCTCGATTTATATTTTTGATAATATGCAAGATTTTCAAGCGCAAACCAACCAGCCGTCCTGGTCTGCGGGCGCGGTGAAGATCAGGGAGAAGATAATCTATACCTATCCTGACGAGCGGGGATTTTTTGAGACCATCCTACCGCACGAGATGGGGCATATTATCTTTCGCGAGTTTGTCGGCCCCCACAATAACGCCATTCCTGTGTGGCTTGATGAGGGAGTAGCTTCTTACCAAGAGGCAGCCAAGCGGGCAATGACTGATAGTATCATCCGGGATGCGCTAAAGAAAGGCACATTGGTAAGTGTCGAGCGCCTGATGTCGGTAAACCCTCAGTTTTTGCAGGACACGCAGCAGGTGAACCTTTTCTACGCGCAGGCTTTGGGGTTGATTTCTTTTCTGATAAGAGAATTTGGTAAGGATAATTTTGTTTTCTTTTGTCAAGAGCTTAGAGACAAAAAGGATTTTTCCCGCGCCTTAAGCTATGCTTTCGGATTTAAAAACATCCAGGAGTTTGATCGCGCCTGGCAGAGATATTTATCGCATGAGTAAACATTATCATTTAATTGGGATCGGTGGTATCGGGATGAGTTGTATTGCGCAACTTCTCTTGCGTCGCGGTAATGCCGTGAGTGGCTCTGATGTTAAGGATAGTGCTCTGTTGCGACAGTTACGCACCTTAGGCGCGACGGTATCCATTGGTCACGCAGCGGCCGCTGTCCAGGGCGTTGATGAGGTTATATATTCTTCAGCAATTAAAGAAGATAACCCGGAAATGCAGGAAGCAAGGCGCCTTGGGTTGCCTCTTTTAAAAAGGGCAGAGGCGTTGGCGCAGCTGATGAAGGATAAATGCGTCATTACGGTTGCGGGAAGTCATGGCAAGACAACGACAACATCACTTGCCTCATTGCTACTGCTTAATGCGGGATTAGCGCCATCGGTTGCTATTGGTGGGATCTTGCGCAATATCGCCACCAATGCATGTTTAGGTAATGGGGATTACTTTGTGGCTGAGGCGGATGAATCTGACGGGAGTTTCTTGTATTATGAGCCGCAGTATTCTATTGTGACCAATATCGATGTTGAGCACATGGATTATTTTAAGGATTTTTCTTCAGAGCTTGAGGCTTTTAAGAAATTTATCAGTCTCACGCGTCACAATGGTTGTGTTTTTTGGTGCGGCGATGATCCGCATTTGTGTTCTCTGATGCAAGGGTATTCAGGTCGCCATATATCATTCGGCCTGACAGAGGCTTGCCAGGTTTTCCCGCGCAATATCGCTATCGAAGGATTACAATCTTCTTTTGACTGTTTTGCGCATGACGCTTTTGTTGGCCATTTTGATCTGGCGTTGGGAGGAAGGCATAATGTTTCTAACGCGTTATCGGTCATTGCCCTCGGGCTTTCGTTGGGCATAGATATTGATTGTATTAAGAAAACGTTAGCCCAGTTTAAGGGTGCTGCGCGTCGGCTTGATATCACCTATCAGGATGCCTATTGTGTTATCGACGACTATGCGCATCATCCTACAGAGATCCGGGCAACGCTTGATGCGGTGCGTAAACTTAATAAAAGAACGATCGCAATATTCCAGCCGCATCGCTATACCCGCACAAAGGCGCTGCTTGAAGATTTCGCCAGGAGTTTTTCAATGGCAGATTACGTTATTGTTACTGATATCTATCCTGCAAGCGAAATGCCGCTTGAGGGGATTACCGGCCAGCTTGTTTGCGATCGGATTAAAGCGTATGATCAGGGGAAGAAGGCGGTATTCTTGCCTCGTCACGATATAGTATCTCATGTTAAAGGATTATTGCAGCCAGGAGATGTCGTTATCACGCTTGGCGCAGGGGATATTATTAAGATAAATCATGAATTGGTTGAGTCGCTTAAACATTAAGTGCAAACAGCAGGAACCATTAGCGTTGCATACTACCTTTCGCATCGGTGGGCCAGCCCGTTTTTTCTTTGAGCCAAACGATCGCAAGGAATTAGCGGTTTTGTTGTGTCAATTAAAGAAGCGCCGATTGTCTTTTTTGGTTCTGGGGGGCGGTAGCAATATCCTTGTTTCCGATGGGGGGGTTCGTCGGCCAATTATTCGATTAAGCAGCCCGTCATTTAAGACTCTGGTTTCCCGCAAGCAGGATATTATCGCCGGTAGCGGCGTATCCTTAGCTAAACTTTTAGCGTTTGCTGTTCAGCAGGGTTTATCAGGTTTAGAATTTCTTACCGGGATTCCTGGAACGTTAGGCGGCGCCATCGCCATGAATGCAGGGATCCCGGGGCAATCGATTGGAGATTTAGTTGAGTCTGTCACGGTTATGCATTATAATGGTTGTATAGAGAGACTTACAAGAGGACAGATTGCTTTTGGCTATCGCAGGTCTGGGCTTGTTTCAAGTATTATTCTTGAAGCCCGCCTTAGGCTTACAGGAAATTCTGCGTCAGCAATAAGAACCAAAATGCGTGACGTTGCGCGCAAGCGCCATCTCCTTCAGGATCCGCGATGGATTTGCGCGGGGAGTATTTTTAAGAATCCTGCCGGCGCAGCCGCAGGCAAGCTGATTGATGCTTGTGGGTTGAAAGGTAAGCGTGTCGGGGGCGCTTGTATTGCTTCGGGTCATGCGAATTTCATTATTAATGTTAATAAGGCAGGGGCAGACGACGTGTTAGAGCTGATGTCTCTTGCGAAAAAGGCCGTGCGAGATAAATTTAATATTACTCTTAGGCCAGAAATAAAGATTTGGGGGAAGGGTTAGCGCTATGCGCGCAGTTCAACTATTTCAAAAGTCAAAACGCGTGGGAGTGCTGATGGGTGGGCCTTCGTCAGAGCGAGAAGTGTCTCTTAAGTCAGGGAAGGCGGTACTTGAGGCGCTCAAACACGCAGGGGTATCAGCAGTCCCGCTTGAAATAACGTCCGATAACACAAAACATAATTATGCGTTTATCAGATCACAGCATATTGATTGCGCGTTTTTAGCGCTTCACGGTATTTTCGGTGAGGATGGTCAGATCCAGCAGATTTTGCATGACCTGGGAATTCCTTTTACCGGTTCCGGCGTTGCTGCAAGTAGGCTGGCTATTGACAAGGTAGCGTCGCGCAAGATTTTTCAGATCCATGGCTTATCTGTGCCTCGTTACAGCGTGGTTAATCGTCTGGCCTTTAGCCATCCATGGCAGATAAGTTCCTCTATGGCTTTACCGGCGGTAGTCAAGCCTGCAACGCATGGATCAAGTATCGGTTTGTCGATTGTTGATGAGAAAAAAGATTTGCTGCGCGCTGCGCGTAACGCTTTTGTGTATGACGAAACGATTCTTATCGAAGAATACCTGCGCGGCAGAGAATTTACTGTCGGCATCCTTGATGACGTTGCCTTGCCTGTTGTTGAGATTATCCCCACAAAGCGGTTCTTTGATTTTGAAGCGAAATATCAGTATGGTTTAACGCGATATGAGGTTCCTGCCCGTCTTGAGCCTGCAGTTACAAAAGCTTTGCAGCGCGCTGGATTGGCTGCGCATAGACTCTTAGGGTGTAGCGGGTGTTCGCGCGTTGATTTTATCCTTAAGGACAATGTTGAGCCGGTTGTATTAGAGGTCAATACAATCCCCGGTTTCACGCAAACTAGCCTTTTGCCCAAAGCGGCAAAGCATGAGGGTATAGACTTTACACAACTATGTTTGAGGTTGTTGGCGTTAGCCTATGAGCAAGCAGAAAGAAAATAACAGACCGCAGGTCCGCAAGCGTTTATTCTCAGCAGCGCACAAAGGCGCAGGAGCTTTGCTTGTTAGTATAGTTCTTTTATTGGTGGGCTGGTACCTGATTAAGGCCTTTGATCTTGAACGCTATTTTAGTGTGAAAGAGATTTTGACTAACGAGGAAGCCTTGCCGTCCCTTGAGTATCTTAAGGGCATGAATATTTTTTCGCTTGATTTAAAAAAAGAATCAGAGTATCTTTCGCAACATTATCCCGATTATCGATATGTGCGGCTCTTTAGGGTTTTGCCGGATCGTTTGTATGTTGATTTTGTGAGACGCAAAGCAGTCGCAAAGATTAAATTATACCGTTCTTTTTTTGTCGATAACGAAGGCGTGCTATTTGAGCCCCAAGAAGAACCCCAGCATGACAGTCTGGCGATCATTACGGGGCTTGATACCAAGATTTTCGGCCCCAAGATCGGAAAACGCTATTCCGTCAATGAGTTGCGTTGCGCCTTGGATATTATTCAGGGGATCGCCGATAACCGCGCATTTAACGACTACATGCTTAGCAAAATCGATGCCCCGAGTTTTGAAAATCTAACGATTTGGTTAGTTCCCCGGGGCCAAAAGGCGCTTTTTGCTACAGAGAGCAAGAAAGATTTGATTGAAATTAAGCTTAGCCAAGACAACCTGAAAAATAAGATAGTTATCTTAGCAGGGCTTCTTTCGCAGAATAAGGATGAATCTGCTACGATCAACTACGTGGATCTTAGATTTAATGAGCCCGTCATAAAATTTAAACCTATTGTAGGGAAAAAAATATAGAATAAAAGAAAGCGAGGTAGGATCGTTGGATTTATTCAAGGGTTATATGTGCGCAGTGGATATTGGTTCAAGCAAAATCGCTGCAGTGGTTGCGCAGACTAACAAAGGGCATATTGTCGATTTGTGGTTTGAACAGGGGCCATGTAAGGGAGTCCGTAAGGGGGTGATTACTGATTCCATTGATTTAGTAGACGCTGTTGGCAGCGTGCTCAAGAAATTAAAAGGCCGTAGCGGTATTCCTCTGAAGTCTGTGTTTGTGAATATCCCTGGCCATGAAATAGTTGCCAAGCATAGTCGCGCAGTTATACCACTAGCGGAGCGGGGTAATAAGGTGATAACAGCTATGGATGTTGAGCGCGTGAATGAGCAAGCAAGGATTCTGGGCTCAAGCCTTGATGAGGAGATTATCCATCAGCTTCCTTTAGGTTATGCGATTGATTCGCAAAACGGCATTGTCAATCCCCTTGGCCTTTATAGCCATCGGCTGGAGGTAGATTTATATCTTTTAAGCGCTAAACTTTCAACGGTGCAGAGTCTTAACCGAGCTATTAATCAGGCTGGTTTTGAGATAAAGGATTTATTTTTTTCTGGCCTTTCTGTGCAACGGGCGCTGGCTAAAACGCACCAGCAGCAGGGGTATGTAATCTTATGCGATATCGGTAGCGATAGCACTGATGTGCTGATAGCGAAGGACGGTTTTCTGGTGGAAGTGATGACCCTGGCGATAGGGGGGGATAGTTTAACGCAGAAACTTGCTGACGCGCTCTCGATTCCGTTTGATTTGGCCGAAGATGTCAAACGTTCATACGGAAGTGTCATCATAGGGCAGGAAAAAAATTCAAATAAGGAAATCTTGGTTAAGAAAAACAATGCCTATAAACCCATTAAGCAGGCATTGATCGTTGAAGTCCTGGCGCAAGAGGCCCGCGTTATCGGATGCGCCTTGCAACAGGCGATAAGCGGGTATTGCAAACAGAACGCAGGGGTAGAGGTTGTGGTCGCAGGAAGAACGGTTTTGCTCGATGGTTTTCTTGAGACGCTTGAGCATGCGTTGGGGGTTAGCGTTCGGTTAGCTCGCATCGGCGTTTCTGAAGAAAAGAGCGATGTTGCAAAAAGAAAATTACCCGGGAACAACCGCTTAAAAGAATTACTGACGTTGGTTAATCAAGAAAGTAATATTATCGGTCAGAAGTATTTAACCTATCTTACTGCCGTAGGCATGTTAAGCGAAGCCTGTTTAGAGGGTGACACGATGTTGTTACGTCCCGCCCAGGCAGCGCCTCATGCAAATCCTGTGGTAGGCGTTATCCAGCGCCTCAAAGATCTGTACCAAGAATATTTCTAGGGATGATTATATTGACCCTGTCCTATTATATAGGTATAATAGCTTCTTTGTAGCGCTCCCTCCATACTATGATTGCCGATAGAATTAGCTTGTTGCAAAGACAGCTGGCGTTACGTTGTCAAAGGGCAGGCCGCCTGCCGCAAGACATCACGCTTGTCGCGGTTAGTAAGGGCAGGAGTGTTCAGGATATTGAAGCGGCGCTTTCAGCCGGCATTCAGCATGTGGGAGAGAATAGGGTTCAAGAAGCTTCAATTAAGCATGGAGCCTTGCGTAAGGTTTGTCAGGATAAAGGATGTAGTTGGCACTTAATCGGTCATTTACAAACAAATAAAGTAAACGATGCAGTGCGGATCTTTGATTTGATTCATTCCGTTGATAGTCTGAAGTTAGCCGAGCATATTGATAAGGTGGCCGCGCATATCGGCAAGACGCAGGAAATTTTACTGCAGGTTAATGTAAGCGGGGAGCAGTCTAAGTTCGGCTTGCGGCCGGAAGATGCGTTATCTGTTGTCGAGCATATACGCGATCTCAAAAATGTTTCTTTGCGGGGTTTCATGACTATCGCTCCTTTGTCAGATGACCCTGAAAACGCGCGGCCATTTTTTTCCAGACTGAGAGTATTAAGAGATACCATCAACTCACGACTCAATACTCATAACTCAATACAGCACTTATCAATGGGCATGACCGATGATTTTGAAATAGCAGTCGAAGAGGGAGCAACGATCGTAAGAATTGGTAGGGCTATATTTGAAGGGTAAAGTTGATATTATGGCGAATGCAAAGCAAATGCGTATAGGTATTGTTGGTTATGGCACCATGGGCCAAGCAATTGGAGATCGGATCAAGGAGCAGTATTGCGTTATTGTATTTGATAAAGATAAAAGTAAAACAAAAGAAGCTTCCGGCGTGTTGGTTGCCCCTAGTGTCGAGGAATTGGTAAAGGATGTGGTAGTCCTCATCTTGGCGGTCAAGCCGCAAGATTTTGATGCTGTGCTCACAGAGCTTAGGCGGCATTTGGGCAATGTGTTGTTGATTTCAATTGCCGCTGGGGTCACCACAAAACGCATTGAGCATATGCTTAAAAATGCCCGCGTGGTAAGGGTGATGCCGAATATCGGCGCGAAGATCGGCGAGTCAGTGACGTGTTTGTGCAAGGGTCAGGGCGCCAGCGATACAGATTTAGCCTTAAGCGAAGAATTGTGGTATCGCATGGGAGTTACTAAGATAATTCCGGAAGAGTTGTTTGATGCGGCAACAGCAATTTCAGGAAGCGGGCCTGCGTACATTTTTGATTTTATCCAAGTAAACGACCTTAATCCTCACGCAATCCCTGAGCATGCTAAGCATGATATGATAAAACGTCTTAAAGATGCGGCGGAAGCTGTTGGTTTTGATAGCGAGACCGCAGCGTTTCTTGCTGTTAATACAGCTCATGCGGCATTTGAACTGATGAAGAAAACGCAGTCTTCTCCTTTGGAATTACGCGATCAGGTTACTTCAAAAGGAGGCACTACGGAGGCAGCCTTAGCAGTAATTCATAAAGGCGGTTCGTGGAAGGAAGCTGCAGAGGCAGCGTTAAAACGAGCTAAAGAATTATCCAGATAACGGCAGTGGCGCAAAGAAAGCGCTATAACTTGAGGGATCACTCATGGCACGTATTGGCATTATCGGTGGCAGCGGGTTGTATCAAATTGAAGGCATTAAGAATATAAAGAAGGTTGCCGTTACGACTCCCTTTGGGAAACCTTCGGATACATTTATGTTAGGTGAGTTTGAGGGCAAGGAAGTAGTATTTCTTCCTCGTCATGGGGTTGGCCATCGCATTTCCCCGAGCGCGATTAATTACCGGGCCAATATCTTTGGTTTTAAGAAATTAGGGGTAGATCGTATTATCTCGGTGACTGCCTGCGGAAGTTTAAAGGAAGCATTTAAGCCGCTTGATTTTGTTGCAGTGGATCAATTCGTAGACCGCACGAACCATGCTCGGGAGATGTCCTTTTTTGACCGAGGGCTTGTGGCACATATTATGTTTGCGCATCCAGTATGTCCTGTGTTGCGCCAAGCCCTTTGTAAGGCTGGAAGATCAGCTCGCTTAAAGGTTCACCCGAGGGGAACGTATCTTACTATGGAGGGCCCAGCATTTTCTACTCTTGCTGAATCAAAGATGTATCAACGCTGGGGGATGGATATTATCGGCATGACCAATATGCCGGAAGCCAAGCTTGCGCGCGAAGCAGAGATCTGCTACGCGACGCTTGCGGCAGTAACTGATTACGATTGCTGGCATCCTCAACATGAGAGCGTAACCGTTGATATGGTGATACGCAACCTTTGCAAAAATATAGAGAATGCCAAAACCATTATTCGTTTTCTCCTGCAGCATATGCCAGAAGAACGCGGATGTTTTTGCCAAGATGCGTTGCGTAATGCTATTATCACTGATAGGAAGCTGATTCCTGAAAAGGTCAAAAAAGATCTGAAGATTATTATTGGAAAATACGTTAAATAGGTAATAAGTAAAAAGTCAAATTTTCTGCTATGGAATATAAAACTACCCTTAATTTACCCAAGACGGCATTCCCCATGAAGGCGGAGCTTGCCAAGCGCGAACCACAACTGCTTGCGCAATGGCAAGCAGATGATATATACCGCTTGATTCGGGAGCGAGCGCGCGGGAAAACGCCTTATGTGTTACATGATGGCCCGCCCTATGCCAATGGGAATATCCATATTGGCCATGCCCTTAACAAAACCTTAAAAGATATTATTGTGAAATATAAAACTATGCAAGGGTTTGATTCTCCGTATGTGCCAGGATGGGATTGTCATGGCCTGCCAGTTGAGCATCAACTTTTAAAAGAGTTGGGGATTCATAAATCTCAAATCGCGCAGGTTGAGTTCCGCAAAAAAGCGCATGAGTATGCGATGCGTTTTGTGGGCATCCAAAAAGAGCAGTTCAAGCGCCTGGGCGTGTTTGGGGATTGGGAGCATCCGTATCTGACGTTGGATCCGCTTTACGAAGAGGCAATTGTGCGTTCGTTCGGCGAGTTGGCGCAAAAAGATTATTTGTATCGAGGATTAAAACCGGTGAACTGGTGTTATAAATGCGAGACCGCGCTTGCCGAGGCTGAGGTTGAATATGAAGACCATGTTTCGCCGTCAGTTTTTGTGAAGTTCAATATTTTGAATCCCGCGGCTATCAGCAAGAATATCTCTCAAGGGAAAAAAGTGTTTGCCATCGTATGGACAACAACGCCCTGGACGCTTATTGCCAACGTGGCGATTGCCGCGCACCCTGATTTTTATTACAGTGTTTTAACGGTTAAGGATGAACTATGGCTGATACAGGAGGATCGGGCGGCAGCGGTTATGGAAAAAGCGGGCGCAACCGAGTATTCCGCCATAGATAAGATCCGCGGTAAGGAATTGGACGGCATTTCTTACGCTGACATTTTTCATCCTACGCGTAATGTAACGCATAAATTTGTTTTAGCAGATTATGTTTCTAAGGAAGAAGGAACCGGCCTTGTGCATACGGCGCCTGGCCATGGGCAGGAAGATGCCCTCACCGGCCAGCGTTATCAGTTAGAAACCGTGATGCCGGTTGATAGTAAGGGTAAGTTTTTCCAGGATATCGCTATGGAATTTATTGGCGAGCATGTTTTTTCTGCCAATGAGAAGATTATTGATAAGCTCAAGAATCAAGGAAGCTTGGTGTTTTCCGGGACTATTGCGCATACCTATCCACATTGCTGGCGTTGTAAAACGCCGGTTATCTTTCGCGCGACAGAACAATGGTTCTTAAAAATTGATGCCCATGAGTTACGTAAGAGATTATTGGCAGTAGTGAAACAAGAGGTAACCTGGGTGCCTCCTTCAGGGCAGGAGCGTATTGCGGCGATGATCGAGTTAAGGCCAGACTGGTGTCTTTCCCGCCAGAGGTATTGGGGAGTGCCTATTCCTGCGCTTCGCTGTAATTCATGCGCAAAGGAGTTTCTTGATAAGCGAGTGATTGATGCCTTTGCCGATTTCGTTGCCAAAGAAGGATCAGATTGCTGGTTTACTAAAGAGGTTAAGGAATTTCTTCCTAAAGGATTAGTATGTCCACATTGTCAGGGGATGTCGTTTGAAAAAGGATCAGATATCCTTGATGTTTGGTTTGATTCGGGGGTCAGCCATCAAGCAGTGTTAAAGAAGAGAAAGGAGTTGCACGGTACGCCCTGCGCGCTGTATCTGGAAGGTTCAGATCAGCATCGAGGGTGGTTTCAGTCTTCGCTCATTCCTTCCCTTTGTATCGACGCAAGGCCGCCGTTTAAAACCGTGCTTACGCACGGCCATGTGGTTGATGGCGAAGGAAGAAAAATGTCCAAATCAATGGGCAATGTCATATCTCCTTTGGATATTATTAAAGACTATGGCGCAGATATCGTGCGTTTGTGGGTGGCTTTTAGCGATTACAATGAGGATATCCGTATATCCCCTGAGATTATCACCCGTCTGTCTGAAGCATACCGGAAGATCAGAAATACTATCCGTTTTATGTTGAGCAATCTCTATGATTTTAATCCCAACATCGATGCTGTTGGCGATGATCAGCTGAAGCTGCTCGATGCATGGATTTTGTTGCGTATGGAGTGCCTGCGCAAGAACGTCACCAAAGCCTATGACCAATTTGAGTTTGCGAAAGCTTATAAAATGATCTATGATTTCTGCAATGAGGATCTTTCCATGTATTATCTTGATATGGTGAAAGGCAGGCTCTATACGTTCGCTGCGGCCTCGCATCATCGACGGGCAGCCCAGACAGCGATCTTTAAAATGCTCACCGTTTTGGTAAGGATAATGGCGCCGATTCTTGCCTTCACCGCAGAGGAGGCCTGGCAGTATGTGCCGCAAGAGAATAACAGCACTAAAAAACAAAGTGTGCATGTTGCAGATTGGCCGCAAGTGAATAGCGTGTTCGCCCAGCATAAGCTTAGCGCTGATGAGTCCATCCAGGCTCAGCTTGCGACGGTGATGAACTTGATCCCGGAAGTGGCTAAGGCATTAGAGGTTCAACGTAGCGCCGGCATCATAGGTAGCTCCTTCGATGCTGCAATAAAACTGTTGACAAAAGACGATTTTCGTTATACAAACTTACAAAGCCTGCATAAGGAAGACTTATGCGAAATCTTTAAGGTATCGCAGGTTTCAATTGAGAAGGTCTTAAGTATTGCGCAGGGCGCGCAGAGTCAGCAGTTTCCTGATATTGCCATAGAGGTCATTGCTGCAAGCGGATGTAAGTGCGCGCGCTGTTGGAATTACAGCGCTTCGGTTGGTTCATCAACGACGCATCCTTTGATTTGCGCACGATGCCTTGAGGCGTTAGGAGAGGAGCAGACATCTTGAAGAAGAAATACGCGAAAAAAGATCTCGGAGAATTTAGAAAACTTATTCTAAAGAAGAAAGAACAGATCATCGACGGTATTAAGCATATTTCCGATGATAATTTGAAAAAGTCTCAAAAAGAAGCATCGGGAGATATCTCTGGATATACTTACCATATGGCTGATGTGGCTACCGATACCTACGATCGGGAATTTTCTCTTGGTCTTGCCTCAAATGAGCGAGAGGCCTTATATGAATTGGACGATGCCTTAAAAAAAATTGATGATGGCAACTTTGGCATCTGTGAAGAGTGTAAGGCGCTTATCAGTAAAAACAGGTTAAAGGCAATCCCTCAGGCTCGCCTGTGCGTCAAATGCAAGGAGAAGCGGGAGAAACGTTAGCCTCTCTTAATGGTCTTTTTTATTGTAGCCATTATCCTCGTTGTTGATCAACTCACTAAAGTTCTGGTTACGCGTGCCTTAACCCTCCATCAATCAGTCCCTCTTTTAAACAATATCTTTCATCTCACATTAGTGTATAATACCGGTGCAGCTTTCGGTTTGTTTAAAAACCAGATCTTGCTATTTATCGCTACTTCGTTATGCGCGATTATCTTGGTATCGTATAATCTAAAGAAAACAACTCTTAGGTTGCCTTCGGTTTCGCTTGCATTAATTTTGGCTGGCGCTTTGGGTAATCTTATTGACCGGCTGCGATTTGGATTTGTTATTGATTTCCTTGATTTCCGTGTCTGGCCTGTGTTTAATGTGGCAGATTCCGCAATCACCATTGGCGCAATCTTATTAGGTTGGTTTTTGTTGCGTAACAACAATAGTAAACATTAATCGTTTCTTTACTTAATACTCACGACCCAATACTCTGTACTAACGTTATGCATCCAGAAATCTGCAAACTTGGTCCTATTACGCTTTATTCCTACGGGTTGATGTTAGTTGTCGGTTTTATGGTCGCATCCTTCCTGATGGTTCGCTATGCAAAAGCTAAAAACTTTAATCCTGATATTATTTTTAACGTAGGTTTTATTGGTCTGGTAAGCGGCATCCTGGGGGCAAGAGCATTGTATGTTTTGCAAAATAGTTCTTATTACGCGCACAAACCTTGGGAGATCTTGTTTTTGCAACAGGGTGGCTTATCGTTATATGGGGGATTGATTGTTGGGGTTATCTGCGGCATTGTGTATCTTAAGCGATTGCATCAGGACGTGTTATCGGTTCTTGATTGCATCATTCCGTTTGTGGCCTTGGCGCAGGCATTCGGCAGGATCGGTTGCTTGCTTAACGGTTGTTGCTTTGGCAGGCATTCTGTGTGGGGAATCTTTTTCCCGGTGCACAATGATTACTTGTTGCCGACACAGATTTATTCTTCATTTGGCTTGTTGGTAATATTTGTAGTATTGCGTTTCTTGCAAGAGAAGCCGCATGTCCGTGGAACCATTTTGTATGCGTATCTTGCGTTGTATGCGCTTAAGCGGTTTATCATTGAGTTTTGGCGCGCTGATAATCCCGCGCTTATCGGAAGTCTTACGATCTTTCATTTATTTAGCATCGCGATGTTTGTATTTGCTTGCGCGATGCTGATTTTCATTCTAAGAAAGAAACAATAATATGCCACATTTCACGATACCAATTTCTGCCCAAGAATCAGGATGGCGCATTGATATGGCATTACTTGCTTTTGCAAAGAGCAGGCGGCTTGGCCTGTCTCGCACAACGCTTCAGAAATTAATTCAGACGGGAAACGTCAAGATCCAAGATACCATTATTGTTAAGCCTCATCATAAGGTCAAGGAATCCGATGTGGTGAGTTTTGATGTTGAGGAGCAAAAAGCAAATGAGCTTGGCGCTGAGGATATCGCACTTGAGATTCTGTATGAAGATTCTGACGTTGCAGTAATTAATAAACCGTGCGGTCTCGTTGTGCATCCTGCGCCAGGAAATGCGCAGCATACTCTGGTGAATGCGCTTTTGCATCGTTTTAATACTTTGTCAGATATTAATCCACAGCGGCCGGGAATTGTGCATCGGCTCGACAAAGAGACTTCAGGGGTCTTGGTGATTGCCAAGAACAACGCAGCGCATTTAGCACTTGCAGAGCAGTTCGCAGAACACAGCATTAAGCGTCGGTATATTGCGTTGGTAAAAGGGAGCATGGAGTTTGATGAGCAGGTGATTGAAGCGCCTATCGGCCGGCACCCGTTTAAAAGAAAAAGTATGTCCGTAGGATTTACTGCGGTTAGCAAATATGCGAAGACGCACTATCGTACGCTCAAGCGCACAAAAGATTATAGCGTGTTGGAGCTTGAGCCGTTTACCGGTAGGACGCATCAACTACGTGTACACTTAGCTTTTATTGGCCATCCTATTCTAGGAGATGCAAAATACGGCAAACATAATTCCTTCAGTCGCCTGGCATTACACGCGCAATATCTGGGATTTATGCATCCAACTACAGGGGCGTTTGTAGAGTTTTCTTGCGCGCTGCCTGACGAGTTTAAGGATTATTTGAAAAAGTAGTTGCTTTTTTTGTAACTCATGATATAGTACTACGTTAAAGAGGGGTCAGAAAATAAATCAGCCTAATAAATTAGCCTTGCCGCAATGATATGATGGGCAAGTAAATTCGCGGACGCCCCTTGTAGGGGCTATAACTTATGTTCGCGCTTCGCGCTCCATAAGTTATCCGCTCATTTAAAGGAGGAAAAATGCAGGGACAAGCAAAGCTACCTATCGTACTGTTGATTGTTATCATTGCTTTATCTATAGCATTGGCAGGTGGTGGGTTTTATTTCTTAAAGCAGGAGCAAAGTCGTAATGCTGTCCTCCAGGATGAGTTAGAAGAACTTAAGATGCGTCAAAAGAACGCAGAAGAAAATCTTAGAGAAGCCAAGGGTTTGATTACAACGTTAGAAACCCAGCTTGATGAGGCGAAAAAGAAAATAGATGATTTAACTACTGACCTGCAGCAGGAAAAGACTGCTAAGCAGGAAGCTTTGACTAAGATGGAGCAGTTTCGCACGGATCTGGAGACGCAAAAAAAATTGCGTTCGGATTTAGAGGAGCGTTTTAATGTTGCGCAAAAAGATGCTGAAGGTTTTCAGAATCAACTCAAGCAGCTTGAAGTGAAGCGAGGGGAGCTTGAAGCAAAATTAAAAGAGTTAGAAGCGCAGCAGCAGTCACAGATAGAGCTTGGCAGGATTGTTGTTAGCCCTGAGGCAATTCCCGTCGCTGAAGTGGTTGATACAAAAGCTACTGCAAAGTCTGCGACTAGTAAAAAAGCAAAGGCAACTAAGGAAACCACGCGCGTTCCCGCTGCGGGCCTGGAAGGGAAGGTTCTTGTGGTTAACCGAGATTATAATTTTGCGGTGATTAATGTTGGAAGCAAGGATGGCGTTGCTGTGGGAAACGTCTTTAGCGTTGAGCATAGCAATAAATATATTGGCGATGTCAAGGTTGAAAAAGTGCACGATAATATGGCCGCGGCTGGCTTTAGCTCTGCCGACATGAAGGATAAAGTTAGCGAGGGTGATAAGGTAGTCCGTCAAGGCAAATGAAAGGTTTTGTAGTTCATCAGGCCTCGGGTGCCTTACGAGGTAAATTTGTTTTTCCCGGCGATAAATCTATTGCTCACCGTTGTGTTATTCTTTCCGCGTTAAGCCGCAAGGCAGTAACAATAACAAATTTTCCTACCAATGAAGATTGCCTAGCTACGATACAAGTCTTTCGGCAGCTTGGCGTACGTATTAATCATGCCATAAGCAAACAATTACTCGTTGTGTCTGGACATGGTTTGCACGGCTTGCGTAAACCATCAGGCCCCATTGTTATTAAGGAATCGGGCACGACGTTCAGGTTGCTCTTGGGGGTGTTGGCGGGGCAACCTTTTTCTGTGACTTTGTCTGCTGGTAAGGCTCTTTCCCGTCGTCCCATGGCGCGCGTTACCAAGCCCTTGCGCTTGATGGGAACACGCATTCACCCAATACGAAACACGCAAGACTCAATACAAGAAGAATTCCCCCCGCTTACGATTTGCGGTGGAGATTTACATGCTATTACGTATAAGATGCCCGTTGCATCTGCGCAGGTAAAGTCCGCAATCTTATTAGCCGGTCTGTATGCTCAAGGCATAACAAAAATTATTGAGCCGGTGAGAACGCGTGATCATACGGAGCGCATCTTAACCTTATTTAACGCTGAAATAAAGAAACGGGGAAATGCAATCGAACTTTGCGGAGGCAAGGAACTTAAGGCGCCAAAAAAAATTATGGTGCCTGGAGATATTTCTTCGGCAGCTTTTTTTATTGTTTTGGCTTGTATCATGCCGCAAGCGCATATAACTATTAAACACATTAGCTTAAATCCTTCGCGTACCGGAGCGCTGGGTGTGCTTAAAAGAATGGGGGCGCGCATTACAGCCACCAGGTCACTAAGTCACCGGGTCAGCAGTAACCCAGAACCTCAAGGAGATATCTCGGTAAAAAGTAGCACATTGAAAAGTACTGTTGTTGAAAGAAATGAAATTCCTTCCTTAATAGATGAGTTGCCAATTCTCATGGTGGCAGCTGCATGCGCGCGCGGAAAGACCGTATTCGAAGGAGTTGGTGAATTACGGGTGAAGGAAACTGATCGCATACGCTCTATGAGCGATAATCTTCAGAAAATGGGTGTGAAAATTTCCATAATTAAGCGCGGAGTCCGTGAGGATATAGTTGTAGAAGGCGCAAAAGAGCTTAAGGGCGCTCGGGTTAAGAGTTTTGGCGATCATCGCACTGCCATGAGCATGGTGGTGGCAGGATTAAAAGCAAAAGGCAGTACCCGCATTGATGATGTTGCTTGTATTGGTAAGTCGTTTCCTCGTTTTATAGAGTTAGTGAAACGCTTGGTATCTTAAGTGCATTCGAAACATAATAGTGCGTACTGCCAAGTTCAACATCAAAGTGATAAGTGATGGTGTTATCTTCGCAGAAAGTTACGCCTTTTTAATTGTTTTGTCTACGCTTATAGGTAGCTAGCGGGTGACACCGAGACAGGTCCCATTTTCGCGCGCAGTCAGGCCGAAGGCGGACGAGCACGAAAAGGGTTGCTCGGCAGCCACCCGGCCAAACTGGATTGGCCGGTGTGCCGCCCTCCTGCGGCAAGGACCCGCTGATCATCAAAGCGAAATTACACAATTTGGAGTATATTACCGTTGGTAATTATTTATTTGACATAGGGTTTAATCTTTGCTAAAATCTCCCATACCTCAAAAAAAGGCCTTTCATGGATAAATTCAAAACCATAGCAACGCAAGTTTTCAATTATATCCTTGGTTTATTTTCCAATGATATGGGGATCGACCTTGGCACAGCTACTACGCTGGTGTTTGTGAAGGGTGAAGGCGTGGTCTTGCGCGAGCCTTCGGTTGTTGCCATTGAGCGGGGCACAAGTAATGTCTTGGCGGTTGGCGAAGAAGCCAAGCGTATGCTTGGTCGCACGCCGGGCAATATTGTAGCAATACGGCCCATGAAAGATGGTGTTATCGCTGATTTTGAGATTACCGAGGCGATGTTGCGCTATTTTATGAAGAAAGTGCATCATCGTCGCGTGTGGGCGCGGCCGCGGATCGTCATTGCAATTCCCTCCGGTATTACTGAAGTAGAAAAGCGGGCGGTTAAAGATTCGGCTGAGCGGGCTGGCGCGCGCGCAGTTTTTTTGATTGAAGAGCCTATTGCAGCAGCAATAGGAGTTGGTTTGCCTATCCAAGAGCCAATCGGCAATATGATTATAGATATTGGTGGTGGTACGACAGAGATCGCCGTTATTTCTCTTGCCGGAATTGTTTTTTCAAAATCTATTCGCATTGCCGGTGATGAAATGGATGATTCAATCATTGAATATTTAAAGAAAACGTACAATCTTATGATTGGCGAGCGCACTGCCGAAGACATCAAGATAAAGCTTGGCTCTGCGTATCCACTCGATGAAGAGATGACGCTTGAGGTTAGAGGAAGAGATCTCATCGCAGGTTTGCCGAAAACAGTTACTATTACTTCCGAAGAAGTAAGGGAGGCGTTGCAGGAACCATTGCGCGCTATCGTTGAGTCCGTTAAGATCTCTCTTGAAAGGACTCCTCCGGAATTAGCTGCTGATTTGATCGAGCATGGCATCGTAATGGCTGGCGGCGGTTCTCTCTTGCGGGGGCTTGATAAATTAATTTCCGAGGAAACAAGTTTGCCTGTGCATGTGGCGGATGATCCCTTAACGGCGG
>JAGOIJ010000107.1 GCA_017995695.1 Candidatus Omnitrophota bacterium
CCTCTGCCCCGCTTGCGCGTTGGGCAGGTAGCTTTGCGTCCCAGGATTACTCCTGGTTTGCCTTTATCAGTAGTTCACTTTCCCAAATTGTCAAATTGTGCATTTACATAACAAGTATACCACCCGCCAGGAGGCTTTTCAAGGGTAAATTTCCTGAAGATTTAAATCTTGTAACTATATGATAATAAATGTTTTACAAGATTTATTGCGCTGCTAAAAAAGCCTAACGCAGGACATCTCCTTTGGCAAGCCTGAATTTGTTAACAAAACCTGAAACCACCTCTAAGGCGTATTTGGTAGGCACTGGGGGGATAATTGAAGGACAAATATCCTTACAAGGAAGCGCATTTTCAGTAATATCTACTATCTTTTTATCTGCATCAAACCAAATAATATCAATAGGAAACTGCATATTCTTCATCCACATGCCATGAATACCCTCATCTTCAAACACAAACAACATCCCTCGGTTAGGCGCAAGGCCCTTGCGATACATAAGCCCTTGCCTGCGCGCTTCAGGCGTATCCGCAACTTCAACAAAAATGCAGGTATCGCGTATGCACAACTTTTTCAACTCACTATTAACGCAACCAAGGACAACAAGAGATAGTAAGGCGGGGATAATTACTGTGGGAATTCCACGCATCATTGTCCAGTGGGTGACTGCCGGGACGAGTCCCCTTTTCGCGCGCAGCCAACAGGCGAGCACGAAAAGGGTGGACCGGCAGGCAGGACCCACTGATTCGCAAAACTATTACGCACATTAAAACGGATTTTCACCTTTTCTAAATTTTAGATAATCTTCAAGAATTTTATTGTGATCAAAGGCAAAATTCAATTGGGGAATTTTATCGATAGGAATGACTTTAAGATTCGCTGCATCATCGCCAGCCTTCGGCGTTCCTTTGGTCTTAGCCAGAAACACCGTGCAGATGGTATGAAAACGCGGGTCGCGTCCCGGCTTTGAATAGGTGTGAAATTGCTTAAGCTCAATAACATCAAGCCCAGTCTCCTCTTTGGTCTCGCGCGTTACCGCGTCTTCAAGGCTCTCTCCATAGTCTACAAAGCCGCCAGGGAGCGCCCAACCAAACGGAGGGTTGCTGCGTTCAATCATCACAATGCCGCCATCAAGCTCAATGAGCGCATCCACCGTGATAAACGGGCCTTGCTGCAATTTATAGATAATATATTCAAGATAACTCACGACGCCTTTATTGAAAACATCATACGCTTCCTGGTCATACAAACACAATGTTATCTCGCGCAGTTGGGAGCTGTCTTCTTTAATATGCCTGAATATCTCCTGCGCCATAATCTTAGCTGCGGCAAGCAGAGGAAAACCTCCCACACCGCAACCTAATGCAGGAAACGCAACCGATTTGATGTTCAGTTTTTCTGCCACATCCAAGGCAGCAGCGCATGAGCTACGGATTTTAACCTCATCAGTCTGATGATCAAGGCCCATGGTCGCAGCGTGGATAACATACTTCGCTTTCAGCGACCCCGCGCTTGTTTCAACAGCTTCACCAATCTGTATCGGGCCTTTTTTTACTGCCTCTTCCTCGATGCTCTTGCCGCCCTTTTTCTTGATGGCGCCGGCAACCCCGCCACCCATCTGTAGCTTATTATTTGCAGCGTTCACAATAGCATCGACTGCAAGCTCAGTGATATCGCCTTTTATGATCGTGATTTCGGTATCTTTAATCTTCACGAAATACTCCCCGTCCCTGTTTAAATTCTAAATCCTAATATCGAAATTCTAAACAAATTCAAAGCACGAAATTCAAAATTCGAAACATCTCTGTTTTGGTCATTTGAATTTTTGATTTTGGATTTGTTTAGTATTTAGGATTTCGGATTTCGGATTTAGAATTTAGAATTTACTACTATTCTCCAATAATCTTGACCAACACTCGCTTGCGCCGCTGCCCATCAAACTCGCCATAGAAAATCTGTTCCCATGGCCCAAAATCTAATTTCCCCTTGGTGACTGCTACGACCACTTCCCGTCCCATAATAGTGCGTTTCAGATGCGCATCCGCGTTATCCTCGCCGGTCAGATTGTGTTTATAGATATCTTTGCCATGCGGCGCCAGCTTCTCAAGCCAAGCAGAAAAATCCTGATGGAGGCCGCCTTCATCATCGTTAATAAAAACACTAGCGGTGATATGCATGGCGTTAACCAAACACATACCTTCTTTGATCCCGCTTTTTTCAATTGCCTCCTGGACCAAGGAAGTGATATTGATAAATTCCTGACGTTGTTTTGTATTGAACCAGAGCTGGTGGGTAAACGATTTCATTCTTGGATACGCTCTAGGGTAAGTTTTTTGTTGGTCTGATCAATGGTCACATTAAAGCGTTTTAGGAATGAGATGCCCAGAAGGCCATTGACACCATCGATCGCTTCCTCCGGCT
Source organism: Candidatus Omnitrophota bacterium (assembly GCA_017995695.1). Taxonomy (GTDB): domain Bacteria; phylum Omnitrophota; class Gorgyraeia; order Gygaellales; family Profunditerraquicolaceae; genus JAGOIJ01. The sequence goes on from JAGOIJ010000107.1 coordinate 2,419, forward strand.
CGCTCATCAATACCGCTGCCTCAACATCCTCGGCTTCAAAATCGCCGACCTTAACACGCTCCAACGCTACTGCCTTAGCTTGAGTCGTGCTACCATCAGCAAGGCTAATTTCGATATCTGGGGCGTTTTCTAAATCTAATCCCAAATCATCTGCAACGGACCGTTTCAAAAAAACACCCGCTGCTCCGGTATCTAAAACGAGCTTAACTGAAATACTATCATTTAAGAGTGTCGTGACAATCACATCGTGGCTGCGAAAAACTGCATCAGTAATTTCTTGTGGCCCCTCTGTTTCATCCTCAAGGCCATCCTGATCTATACTATTATCTGACATGACGGATTCCTTACGAACAGGCTTTTCCTCTCCCATGATATAACTAGTTAATTTTTGCTGTTCCCAGCGCTGCCGTAAGTTTTTGCGTTCTTCAAAAGCGCTACGCTCAATACGCTCAACTTCTTTTTGCAGAAAAACCACCGTTCCCCCGTTAACTTCTAATGACACGCTCTTGGCATCAACGTTTTTGACAATACCTACAATCTTCCTGCCGTTTTTAAGATACACCGTGTCGGCGCGCGCAAAACATATCATTGCGCCTACCATAAACCAGCTGATCATAACCACTCGTAGTAAGGTAAGCATGGTTTTTATTTTCTCGGCTGTTGAGGTTTAGGAAAATTTTTAATTGCTTCTAAAGAGCTGCATAAATCGCTTTCCGGAAGCGCATAGGTTGTCAATTTTCCGGTTAGAAATTTTTCATATCCGGTTAAATCCATCAAGCCATGGCCGCTATAATTAAACAGGATCACCTTTTCCTTACTTTCTTTCTTGGCAAGCTCGGCCTCTTCAATCGTGCAGGCAATAGCATGGCTGGTTTCCGGCGCGCACAACGATCCTTCGGTTTTTGCCCAAACCATTGCTGCCTCGTAACATTTGACTTGATCATAGGCGCGCGGGGCAATAAGTTTATCATTTGCTGCTGCGCTTACTAACGGCGCCATGCCATGATAGCGCAAACCGCCGGCATGAATGGGAGGCGGCACAAAACCATGGCCAAGCGTATACATAGGCAACAATGGCGTGAGACCGGCAACGTCGCCGAAATCATACGCAAACGGACCGCGGGTGAGCGTCGGGCATGCCGTAGGCTCAACCGGGATAATCTCAATCTTTGCGCCGTTAATCTTATCGTAAATGAAAGGAAATGCCAAGCCGGCAAAATTACTGCCGCCGCCAACACAGCCGATTACCACATCCGGAATCTTCTCGCCAACCATCTTCAACTGCTTCTTTGCCTCCAGGCCGATAATCGTCTGGTGTAACAACACATGATTCAACACGCTACCTAACGAATAACGCGTCTTCCCGGATTTATCAGAAACCGCCTCCTCAACTGCCTCGCTAATGGCGATACCTAAACTTCCGGGCGTATCCGGCATTTTTTTTAAAATCTGACGACCGGCGTTGGTTTCATTACTTGGCGAAGCAACACACTTACCTCCCCAAACCTGCATCATGATTTTACGTAGCGGCTTTTGGTCAAAGCTGATGCGCACCATATAAATCTTGCACTCAAGGCCTAGCAATCCGCAAGAAAAAGCCAAGGCGCTTCCCCATTGGCCTGCGCCTGTTTCAGTGGTTAATTTTTTTATGCCGAATTGCTTGTTATACCAAGCCTGGGCAACTGCGGTGTTAGGCTTATGGCTTCCCGCCGGACTAACACTTTCATCTTTATAATAGATACGCGCAGGAGTTTTAAGATACTGCTCAAGATAGACCGCGCGACGCAACGGCGCCGGCCTCCAGCGGTAAAGAATTTCAAGAATTTCTTCAGGAATATCAATCCAGCGCTGCGTGCTGACTTCCTGCTCAATCAGGTTATCCGGAAATACCGGCTTCAGCATTTCAGGCTTCACTGGATTGCCATCCGGACCCAGCGGCGGCTGCATAGGTGTGGGTAGATCCGCAGCCAAGTTATACCATTGCCGCGGAATGTCTTTTTCCTCAAGCAAAATTTTTTTCTGTATCACCCTTTCCTCCATTATCAGGGACACTCTTGAAATCAATCGGAAGACTGTCCCCATCTGGGGACACTCATTGCTTTGGATTAAAGAGTGTCCCTATATTAACGGTGGTGAGTTACACCAACGCGTTTGCAAAAACTTCTCACAGAACACCTGCTACAAAACGGCGAAACTGGCAAACAAATATTTTGTCCAAAAGTTACCAGCGTGGTATTAAGCGCAATCCACTCTTTTCGAGGGATAATCTTTTGCAAGGCAAACTCGGTTTCCTCGGGATTCTTGGTTTTCACCCAGCCTAAGCGATTAGAGATTCTATGGACATGGGTATCAACGCAAATTGCCGGGATACCAAATCCTAACCCAAGGACCAGATTGGCTGTTTTTCTGCCGACACCCTTAAGACTCAATAAATCATCAAGATGATTTGGAACGCGACCGCCAAAATCGTCAAGAATACGCTGACTTACTCCTGCAATAACGTTTGCTTTATTGCGATAAAACCCCACCGGATAAATCAGTTTTTTAATTCGGCTTAGATTCAATTTTACCACTGTTTGTGGTGTTTTGGCAACCTTAAATAATCGCGCCGACGCTTCAACCGTGGTTTTATCTTTTGTGCGCAAACTTAAGATGCAAGAGATTAAAACTTGGAAGGGATCCTTATGCCAGGAAACTTCGGTTACGGAAGGCACTTTAAAAGGCTTGATCTGTTGTTCAATGAGACGAATAATAGTAAGAAAAGATTGCATACGGCATGAACGAGGCTAGGGCATAACCAAACCCTAGCCTCATCTACATGTTGTTTAGGTACGCTTGAATAATTGGATAATCAAATATTTTAACCCAAACACAGCTGCGACAATAAGCGCAATAACTACTACGACTTGCAACACGATAAATAAGAAACCTACGGCGCCCTCGACAACCGCAGGCAAGGTCTTGATCCAGTGTATTTTTCTCTTCAGCAATTCAGTCTTTAACTGCTGCTTAGCTTCCTGCAACACCTTTGCTGAAACTGCCGGCTCATGGAAATCAACCGTGATCGTGGTAAAGGAAACTGCGTTGTTCAGATATTCAATCTTATTACGCAATAGCTGCACGCGCTTCATAATAGGCGTCAACTGCGACTCAAGCCGCACTGCCTCGTTAATGGTCGTTTGTCTTTTTTGCAGCGCTTCAAGCGTCTTGTTGTAAGCAACCATGGCTGCCTCAAGCTCGGCATTAAGATTGGCGTATTCCTGCGCCACATCCTGACTGTCCGTGGTTATATTTTCCACTTTGCCCAGG
>JAGOIJ010000108.1 GCA_017995695.1 Candidatus Omnitrophota bacterium
GCAGAGGCGTGGGGCTCACGAAGTGAGGGTCTATGCGCTAAGCCCTGGCATGCAATCAATCGTAAGGAAATTGAAAATATTTGCATATAGAGGCGAAAGTTTATGGGAGTCCGGGAAGGGAGTTTCCAGTCCGATTTCTGCTTTTTCCGCGGCAGCGCAATTTGTTAAGAATGCGCTTGAGCGCCGCAGAGTATCTCATTTTAGAAAAACCGCGGATCGTATCTGGGATGGTTTCCTCAAGCATGCGCCTAAGGTACAAGATCATTATATACTTGACCGCGAGCTCAACATTTTGTACGCAGCATACGCAGAGACTACGGAGAAGATTATTGAACTTTTGAACGGCTACTCAAGTTACGAAGGCGTTGCGATAATAAAACTGCTTTCTCATTTAATAGGATTTCAAACCGGCACGCACTACCGCGCGGATTTTTACGCGCCGGAGCCTTATCGGGGCGCATTAGCCTTCTCTGCGCAAGTCACGCTTCCCTACATCAATGATTTTGTGAACTTTGTTGAAGAGCTTACGCTTGACAACTTCAAGGAGAAGATAGACGCATTAGCTGCGCAAATACACGCTGAAGTTACTACTGCAAACAAGAAACATGCTTCAAGCCCCATTGATGTTCAGTCTGTCACCCGCGCGCTGATTATCGCTGGCCCTTCTGGTTCAGGCAAGACAAGCTTAATTACCAGGCTCCTGCATGATTATCCTGAACATTTTACCTTTCCTCCTCTGACAACTACGCGCGAGCCGCGCCACGGAGAAGTTCCAGATGAATACCGTATTTTTGTCAGTACTGATGTATTTGAACAGCTCTTATTTGCTGATCGGTTATGTATGGTCAGATCGCGCCATGGCCATTGGTATGGCATGGATAAATCTTTATTAGAAGGCGCGCTGCGTCATAAAAGAATAATTCTTCTTGATACTACCTCTGTTGAAACCATTACCCTTATGAAACATTCTTTTCCGAAGGCTTATTCGGTGTTGGTGAGCCCTTTGAGCAGCGAAGAATTTTCTACAATGGATGAGGATCAAACGCGCGATTTGCTGCGCATAAGAATGGAAGAGCGCGATAGCAACATTGCGGCTCTTGAGCTGAATATTCGTTTGGAAGAAGCGGTAATAAATCTTTTTGGATTCCTGCGCGCGGTGCAATTTGACACTATGATTAAAAACGAGAATGGGAATTTTGAAGCGGCGTATCAGCAGTTCAAGACGTTCGCGTTATTTGTGCGCGACGCTGCTTCAAGCCCCGTTGGGCCAAGTAAGGATAAGGATGCCTTAAACACACCTTCAATTTTTCCCTCTGTTCCGGAGCGGGTTAGCCATAAGGAGTGGAAGTCGGAACAAATCAAGGGCATGGCTGATTGTGCCGGTTTAGCGCTTTTGTTCATCATAGCTCCTTTCTTCACCCCTGCTGGCTTGGGTAATTATATCGGGGGTTTATATTTCTTGTTCGGCGCACCTCTACAATGGAAATGGCTTATTACGATTTACGTTATTGGTATGGTCGCGGGATTTCTGTTGCGTCGACCTTTTCAGGCTGTTGCCTTCGATCGCCAGCAAAAACAAGAACGTGCGTGGTGGCAGATGCAGCAAGAAAAAGACGCCAGAGAGCTGGTGAATAAGATTGCCAATGCAAGAGACAAGGGTGTAATCGAAAATCTTGCCCGCTCTTATTTCGATGTTACTGTTTTTCGCAGAGCTAGAGGGTGGCCTCGGCTAAATGGATATTTGCATACGTTTTACGGCTTGGAGGAGCAGCTCGCCAATATTCCGACTTCTTCGTTGTCCTTAGGAGATCTTAGCAGAGTAGCTGAATTCCTCGATATATGCGCAGCCGTTGCGCAAAGGAATAAAGCGGTAGTATCTGATCCTGGATGGATTCAAGCAGAGCAGGCGGAGCATCTCGTGTTGCGAATCCATAATATTGAGTGGGATTATGCATCCCCAGTAATTATGAAAAAATATTTGTTTGCATTGTACGATTGCCTGATGCGTTGCAAGGCGTTTGCGGACGGCTCAAAAGGCAATGAGCGGAGCTTTAGTCCTTTGATAGCAGATGGCAAAGAGACAAACGGCAATCACGCCTCAAGTCCGACAGAGGAGGAAAAAGATGACATTTACCAGATTATCAAGTTTACCGAGACTGTCGGGGCAGTGGCGGATACAGATTATGCGTGGGCTTGGCGGCTGTATGAAGAATACAAGCGTCAGAAAGGAAACCTTAGGTTTGGGCGGGCACTGATAAAGGCGCTGCATATCCTCTTGTTCGATAAGAACAAAAACATCCGTATGGGCGCGGCATGGATTATTTCGCAGCCGGAATTCCTGGGACCTGTGTTGGGGGCTTCAGTCAGCGGATGGAATGATCGGTCAGTCTTGAATGTGATAAGTTCTATCTATATTGATAGCCCGAGGATACTTTCTGAATTCTTCAGCGGATTGGATACTAATGAGGGGCGTGATTGGATGTTGGATCAATTATTAAGCGCGGTAATTCATGCCGAGAATGAAAAGCAGAAAGAGAAGGCCTTGGAAACAATTCTGCGGATCTCCAACTTTAATTTAACGCCCTTAAATATTTCAGCGCACGATGGACGCTTGTTTGACAGCCTTAGGTCAGGCATAATCCGGCCCGGAGAAGAGGGCAAAGTGGTGGTTACTAAGTATGATCCGTTCAGGGTAGCTATTTCATGCCGCAAGATTGACGGTTACCATTGTAATGTTTATTTGAATTTGACGACTGGCAACGGCGCCCGAAAAATACTCTCCAAAGACGATGCCACAATCGATGAAGTTAATCCTAATCTTTATTCCTGGGATATTGAAACCGAAGCCTATGACGGAAGCATTGATGTTGACTTAGTGATGATGGATTCTACTAAGACATATCCAGTGGTTATCGCGCACCGACATTTTGATTATATTCCTAAGATTATACCCGAAGGAGTTCCTCTTGACCAAATTAACTATCAGCCTGTTCCTGAATTGCGGGAAACTAAGGTTTTGGTTCTTGGTATGGAAGCTATGTTGCTGCGGGATTCTCTTTTTGGTGCAATGGCGGGGGGCTATGGCATACTTGAGGGTAGCTATTTACGCGCCTTGCGTTTTAGCGGCGCAGAGTGCGTATTCCCTCTTTTAGTGTATCGCACTGGCGCGCAGCAGGTGATGACTGCTCAAGGGCCAATCGTTGAGTACGGGCCATTAGATTATTCAAAAATATTTAACGGTCATGAAGATGAAATTGAACAATGGGAAGTAGTTGATGAGAAAGAGGTAACGTTTACCTTGTGCAATAAGCCGGTAACGACTAAGGTTACCATGGTAAGATTGCTAATCAAAGGCGTCAGTGTTGCTTCGCTCATTCCCTTTATCGAGTTGACGAGCGAGATTGAAGACCGGTTATATCCTAAGGGACATGAGAGTTATCCGCGATTTCTTCAGGCGGCATTTTATTCGCGCGCTGTGCTTGCGTTACTTGAAGCGTTTGCTATCACGCCGGATATTGTGCAGGTGCATGAAGCGTTTCCTGCAGTGTCGCTTCTGCCAGATTTGTTCCAGCATCCTTTTTACGCAGGCAACCCACGGTTTGCTTCTATGAAAGAAAACATTATTGGTTTTTCGCATACCTTAGTGCCTCAAGCGTATCCTAAATTTGAATCTCATTTTATAGAAATCGTATTGGGTTTAAGCCGGGATCAATATGAGCCATTATTGACCAAGGTTACTGATAAGCATGGTACCGCGCATGACAAGTATGATCCTTTTTATGCATTGTGTCAAAAAGCAAAGGCAGTCGGCACGGTGGGGCTGGAAGCGCGTAAGGCCATTTCCAAGGATGCGGTATATGGCGTATTCGCGGATAAATATTTTGCTTTAGAAGATTCGATATGGACTTTTCCGTGGATGCTTGATGAACAATTAGCCCGAGGAGGAAAAGTTTTAGAAAAGGATGAAATTTGGCCGGCAAAAGAATCCGCGGAAACGAAGATGCTTGCGTATTTGCGTGATACTTGGGGCATTGAGTTGGTTGCTGGCAGGCCCACGATTGTTGAGGCGCGCAGGTTGGTTGATTTTAAGTGGAATACGTTCTTTTTGGGCATGCCTGGTTCAGGCGTTTTGCAGGGACTTTATTATCTGACTGCGGATCCCCAAGAGGGAGGGTTAGGGTTTAACGTGATTATCGCCGGTATGGCTCATGAAGACCCCTCAAACGTGGTACCTCAAGCCTGGGAAGCAACATTCAGGGATTTTATGCAAGATGAGCGCCTTAAGGGGAGGTTTGCTTACGTTCCATGGAATACGGAAGTTTCAGAATTTGTGATTAAGGGCGCAAAGGCAAGTTTCCAGACTTCCATACCACCGTATGAGGCAGCAGGAATGAAAGACAAAAAAGATAAGGTCGCCTACAACGTGGTGGTTTCAAGTTATACGGGCGGGCCAGTGCAGCAGGATACAAATGTTTTGATACACGGCACAAGAGGCAACGGTTATCTTTTTGAGCCTTACTCGCCTATTCGACTTCAGAGGGCATTGGAAGATTTATCAGCAAGACTACACGCCTATATCTACACGCAACGAGGGGTTCAATATGAAACTGTTGCTGTGTTGCCTAATAAGTATTGGGCTGGCTTAGCGACGCGCTATATGTGCGAGGATCCCGAAGGCATCCTTCAGATTATGCACAATGCCGGCCGGATGCTTCCGGTGGTTGATAGCCGCACCGCCGCTATGAAATTTGCATTGCTTTATGCAAAGTTACTCAATAAGAAAGTTGCGTATGGGAATTATCAGCCATTCCTGGCTCAAATCATGAGAAACTTTTCCGAAAGGATAGAAGTTATTGCGGTTTCTTCGCCGGTTGTGCAAATGGCAAAACCTTTGCATGTTTTGCTGGGCGCGCCTGAATGCGTGTTGTACGGCTCAAAGAAGGGCGGTCTGGCTGATGTGGTTGGGGGTTTAGCAAAAATGTTAACCGCCGGCAATGATCGCGTCACGCTAGTCACGCTTGCCTATCAAAGCATGCTTGATGGAATATTAAAAGGTAAGCAGGCAGAAGATGAGTTTATGGTTGCATTTGGGCAGGAGCAGATTCCCGTACAAATATTACATGATGATCGTTTTAATTTCGATGCGTATTTTGGCTATCACCCGATTTACACGTATGAATTGTACGCAGGAGATTTATTGCGGCAGGCTGTGATACTCTCTCGGTTTATTGAACGTCTATCCTTACAGTTGCGCCCCGATCTTGATCATTTACACGATTGGATGACTGCCTTGGCTGCCGCGTATATACATTTTTGGATACAAGGGAGCGCGTTGCCAAAAATGTTATATCATGTGCATAATCTCGGAGCAATCTATCAAGGAAGGTTTGGGCAAGAATGTATGCCTCTCACTGGCTTAGGGTGGGATGTGTTTAGACCGATAGGCGGCATAGAGTTTTATGGTGGGATTAACCTAACTAAGGCTGGGCTCATATTTGCGGATGCGTCACTGACGGTCAGCCGTCGCTACGCGCAAGAGATCCAAACGCCGGAATTCGGCGTTGATTTAGATGAACATATGCGCGCTTTGGCTGAAGAGGGCAGGCTGGGGGGAATTATTGACGCCATTGATCATGATACGTATGATCCGAGCACAGATCCTCATTTGGCCGTGCATTATACCGTTGATACAGCATTTGAAGGCAAAGGTCTTAATAAGCTTGCGT
>JAGOIJ010000109.1 GCA_017995695.1 Candidatus Omnitrophota bacterium
GCGCATAACTAGAAAGGCTTTCCACAAATCTGCGCTGGCCCTCTGCATACAGCGTATCAAAGGCAAGAGATGATTTTCCTGAGCCGGAAAGCCCGGTGACCACAATAAAGGCATTGCGCGGGAGCGCAAGATCGATATTCTTAAGATTGTGCTCCTTAGCGCCTCTGATTATTATTTGATTTCCCATTACTGTTATTCCAAATTGTTCAAACTATAAATATTTTCTAATAATGCCAACGAGGATCCTGAATTATAAAAGGTAAGGAGGTTAAGAAACGCAACTCTTAACCTCCGCAACCTTTTTACGTTGAGGCTATTTTTTCCCGCCTCTTTTCATTTTGGCGCAGGAAACATCACCCTGCTTGTCCACAAAGTAGAGGTATCCCTCTTTCCTTTTAATGCCGCATTTCGCGACCTTTTTGGGGCTACCACCCTTTTTGCTACCTCTAGCCATCTTCGCGCAGGAAACGTCACCCTGCTTGTCAATGTAATAGAGATAACCTTTTTCTCTTTTTACTCCTACCTTCAGTAACTTTTGTGCCATAGATTATGTCACCCCCTCTCTTTTTGTTATTTTTGTTTATCCGCGGCGATGCTCAATACGCCGCACAACAAACTATGCTTACATAACTGCGTGTCATTGCAAGGAGCAAACTACTGCGCTTCATGCTCCTCATGTCATTGCGAGGAATACTCACTCATGTCATTGCGAGGAGCGAAGCGACGAAGCAATCTATTTAGATTGCTTCGGGCTAAAGCCCTCGCAATGACACAGTAGCCATGCGAGGTTCGAATGACACAGAAACGCTTTCGTTCATGCTCAATATTCACCTCATAGCATCAAGAGCCAATCACTACAGGCGATAAGATCCTGCGCAACATCGCTGTCGCAGATAATACCGCTAAAAAACTTGTTTTTGGATTATCCGGATGCACGATATTATTGGTTGTAGTAACAACCACGCCTGCTGCCGATTCAACGCTGATCTCATGAATATTACTGCGTAAGCAAGGCGAAGCAATAATGCGCACCTTGGTCTTCGTAAGGCCAACACCGGCTAAGCTCAATACCGCCGCAACATTAATATTTTGAGGGAAAAACTTCACCGCCTGCTTGGCGGGACCATAAAATAACACAGTGTCTTTCTTAATCTTGTCTAATTGAACGTTCTTGCGCTCAAGATAGCGCACATTCTTAAATGCCGCTGGGTTCTTGCGCGTCGTAAGCACCACGTTTGTTATCCGGCTTTCTGCGCAGGCCTTAACTGCGTCAATCCCCGAGATAGCGCCGCTGGGGATATAGATTCGCGCCTTACGTTTCTGCGCAAGCGCATACAATGCCCGATAATGCTGCGCGATCCCCCCCACACTCATAATCATGACATCCTTACCACTTGCTACAGCGTGTTTAGCGATCTGAAACGAACTATGTGCTGATGCCGCTTCAATGATGAGTTGCGATGATTGCAATAAAGAACTTAAGGAAGATTTTGCTAAACTGTTTTTCTTGGTCAATGCTCGGCTTAAGCCCTGCGCCTTAGAGCGATCAAGATCGAATAATGCAACAACCTTGGCTTCGCGAAAAAAAATCTTGGTTATAATGTTAGCTAACGATGTTCCTATCGCGCCACAGCCAACAATCCCGATACGCAGCATACCTATTTTCTCCCCCTTGCTTCTTTCTTTAGGCTACTAATCATCCCCAGGTTCTTATTAATAAATTTGCTATTAGGGAAAAGCTCATCCGCCCTCCTCCAAAAAAGGTAAGCAGAATAATAATCGTGACGTTTTAAATACAGATTTCCCATATAACAAAGCGCATCGATATTTCCGGGGTCATATTCTAATACCTTCCCAAAAGCAAACCAGGCCTCTTCATCCTGTTTCTCTGACAGAGCGATTATCCCCAGATAGAGCAAGGAACGAATATCGCGATGATTCAAACGCAAGCACGCCTTGGCGTGGGTCTTAGCTTGGGCGTACTCCTTTTTTTCAAAATAAATCGTCGCCATATTTGCATGCGGTAACGAAAAACGCGGATCAAGCTGTGCAGCATTCTGATAGGCGCGTAAAGCCTTCTGCTCATCTTTCTGCTTATAATAAAGATGCCCCAGATTATTCCACACGATCGCCGATGCCGCGGTAACACCATAGCTGAGATCCTTCTTAATTAATTGGCCGAAACTAAACCCTGGATCGCGACCAGTCAACGCGGCACCATCAAGATTGTCGGCCTTAAGCTTCCCAGGAACAGCATCAAGCGCAGCAAATAGTTGCTGCTCGGCCTGCGCATACTTTTGGGTCTGTTCATACATATTTGCTAAATAAAGACGCGCATCAATTTTAAGAGGATCAAGCATCGCATCTTTATTAAAAATAACCGTGTCGCTTTTCCAAAAAGAGTTATTGTAGATAGTAAGCGGTATCCAAAACGAACTAAGCATAAGTATCGCTACAAGGAAGGCTTTCTTCGATCGTTCGAATAATCTTGCGAAGACATAGCCCACCATGAGAAAGATCCCCATTGACGGCATATAAAACCACCATTCTGACATCGCTAAGCGCACTTCAAATTGGGAATATTTCAAAAACATTGCCTTTTGCACATACGAAAGCGCAATCAACGCCCACAGCACGCCTAGCCACCATACCGTCTTCTTCTTTCTTATGCTTATGATCATACCCATGCTTAATACGCCAACGCACGACAAAATCAATAATACCTGGACGCTACCTAAAGAATGTATTGTTTCAATAACCCGATTTGCCTGCAAATTAAACGGTAAGATTAGCAACCGAAGGTACGTGAAAAAAATAGCGAAGAAATTAACTGTTTCAAGAGGCAATCCGAGCCGATGCTCGATCACGGAAACCTGAAGGGGTAACCCGAGGATGTTTGACCGGGCATAGATATAGAAAATGGCCAGCAGCACAAATAGGGAAAGCTTGCGCGCAATAAGCAGCAGATTACGATTTGTGGCAACTGCGCAAAGCGCAATCAACGGGATATATAGTAAAGAATGCTCTTTAGCAAGGACAGCGCCCAAAAACGAAACCAGTGAAACAACATAATAGGCGCGCTTGTTATGATCAATATGTGATAAGAAATAAATGATACTCAACAGCCCCAGCGCTGTACTCAAAAGATTGTCTCTTGTGCCAATAAAATTGACTGTAGCTGTTTGCAAAGGATGGATGACGAATAGTAAAGCGCTGATAAGGGCAAGACGAAATTTCCTAAACAACTTAAGCAATAGAAAGAAAAAGAGGAAACCATTAAAAGCGTGTAAAAAGATGTTGGTTGCGTGATATCCAAACGGATAGTACCCCCACACGCTGTAATCGAGGGCATAACTGACGATTGCTAGCGGCCGGTAATAATAAATGGTGTTGTAGATGGCAAAATAAAAACTATTATTTTTAAAGATTTGAGGAAGGTAGCGGATATCCTTAATAAAGGAATTCTTAACCACCAGATACTTATCATCAAGGACAAAACCATTACCCAGGGAATTAAAATACAAGAGAAATGACAACGCAACAAAAAATAACAGGACCAAAGCCAATTGAGTGCGTTTTTCAGTTAAGAATGTACTGTTGTCTAAAAACATTACAGGCGCTCCAAAACTGCGTTATCAATAAGCCTGGTCTTACCAATCCAGACTGCCAATACCACTAGGCATCGTTTCCCTACTTTCGATAAAGGAGTGAACGTTTCCGCATTCACTATCGCACAATAATCGATTTTTGCCGACGGCTTTTCTTGAATCAACCGTTTCATCGCTCGAATTATGGTTTGCGCATTGTCAATACCATGACGCACCATACGCTTAGCCAATGTTAGGGCCTGGTATAAAACCACGGCATCCTGACGCTGTTTGAGACTAAGGTAGCGATTGCGCGAACTCATCGCTAAGCCATCGCGTTCTCGAACCGTTGGCATGACCCGTATCGCAAGAGGCATATTTAAATCAAGAACCAGGCGCTTAATAACAGCTACCTGCTGCGCATCCTTTTGCCCAAAATAAGCGATATCTGGACGCACGATATTAAAGAGCTTTGTCACCACCGTTGCCACCCCACGAAAATGGCCAGGACGAAACTGCCCACACAAAACATTGGTTATATCAGCCACCTCGACAGTGGTCTTAAACGATTCGGGATACATCTCTAAAACATGCGGGTGGAAAATAACATCTACCTTTTCTTTTTTGCACCATTGCGCATCTTTACGGAATGTCCGCGGATATCTTTTAAAATCTTCGCGCGGCCCGAACTGGGTTGGATTGACAAAAATACTTACCACCACGCAATCAACGTCTTTACGCGCCTGCTTCACTAAACTTACGTGGCCCTCATGCAACGCCCCCATGGTCGGCACAAGGCCAATAGTTTTACCACGCTTTTTATATTTCTTAAGATAGCCTTGCAGCTGTTTGACGGTTTTAATTACCTTCATGATCAAGAACCTTTAGCATGTGCGGCGCGATTTCTTTCAGCGGCAGCAGCACAAAATCTCTTTCCTTCATCCGCGGATGCGGCACTACCAATTGCTCGTCACATATAATCTCTTGCCCATAGAAAAGAATATCTAAATCGATAGTACGGGGCCCATTCTTGATCACCCGCCTCCTACCAAGATCTTTCTCAATAGTTTGCAAACCCCGTAACAAGGCATGCGCAGAAAGCTCCGTTGAAATCTCAATCACCGCATTCAGAAAATTATTCTGGGCAGGACCGCCCTGTGGAGTGGTTTCGATAATAGAGGAACGTTTAGACACGCTCGTTTTGTCCAATCGGTTTATGCGTTCGATGGCGCTTTCGATATTCAATGCCCGATAACCCTCATTTGAACCTATGCCGATAAAACAAATCGTCATTACAGCTTGATATTGCGCATCCTCTGGATTGCTTCTTGAATTCTTGTTTCAGGCACGGTCAGCGCCATCCGGATATAGCCTTCGCCATAGGCGCCGAACCCGACGCCGGGCGTTGCGACAATATCCGCTTTTGCTAAAAGCATCCCGGCAAAATCTATGGAACTTATTTTTCTGGGAATCTTGATCCATACATAAAAGGTCGCCTTTGGCATGGCAACCTCAAAACCTAAGCCTTGCAAACCATTAACCAGGACATCCCTGCGTTTTTGATATAACAAATTCATCGAGCCAATATACTCCTGCGGACCTTCAAGTGCCGCAATCCCTGCAAGTTGAACCGCAGAAAAAATCCCTGAATCAACATTTGACTTAACTTTAGCTAACGCGGCAACGAGATTTGCATTTCCACAAGCCCAACCCACGCGCCAGCCCGTCATATTATACGTTTTAGATAAAGAGTGGAATTCGATCGCAATCTCTTTAGCGCCTTCGAATTCAAGGAAACTCGCTGGCTTAAATCCGTCATAAGCCATCTCTGAATATGCCAAATCAGAGACAACGATGAGTTTGTGTTTACGGGCGAAAGCAATCACGGCGCGAAAGAACCCACGCTCTGCAACCGCAGAGGTTGGGTTATTAGGATAATTGATATATAATAATTTCGCTTTCTTTAAAATCCGGTCAGGAATCTTTTTTAGATCCGGAAGAAAATTGTTCGTTGCCAACAGCGGCATGCTATACGGCTGACCTCCGGCAAGAATGGTCCCGCCCTTATAAGG
>JAGOIJ010000110.1 GCA_017995695.1 Candidatus Omnitrophota bacterium
GGAAGAGATACAAGAAGTAGGGTTATCAGACCGGATACATCATTGTCCCAATGAACTTTCTGGCGGTCAGCAACAGCGGGTTGCAATTGCGCGCGCCTTGGTCAATGATCCTTTGATTATCATGGCAGATGAGCCTACGGGGAATCTTGACTCAAAATCTAAAGATGAGATTATCGCCATTCTCAAACGTTTACATCAAAAAGGAAAAACTATAATCATGGTAACGCATGAGCAGGATATAGCGTCTCATGCTCAACGCATTATTCGCATGCTCGATGGAAAGATTATCTCAGATGAGCGCACAGGCGCATGGGGAAAAGTTTTGCACGAGCAGGAAGCAGATTCTCTGATCGATCATGTATTGTCAAAATCTGAACGAAGCGCCCGGGAGGCAAAATTCTTTGATTATGTGCGCCAGGCTCAAGGCGCGATGATATCGCATAAGATGCGTTCCTTACTTTCGATACTGGGGATTTTAATCGGCGTAGCTGCGGTTGTCGCTATGTTGGCTGTAGGGCAAGGGGCAAAAGAGTCTATTGAAGAACAACTAGCTTCGTTGGGATCTAATCTGCTTGTGGTTCGGCCTGGCTCATCACGGTTGCATGGGGTGGCGTTAGAATCAGGGACAGTAACGCGTTTCATCTTGCAAGATGTTGCCAAGATTGCCAAGCTTGACTTAGTTAAAAGTGTGAGTCCGTCTGTATCGGGTAGGGCGCAGCTGGTGCACGGGAATAATAACTGGAATACGAGAGTCGAGGGAGTAGGATCAGAGTACGCGCATTTGCGCGCCACCGTCCCTGTTGTCGGAAGATTCTTCAGCGCAGAAGAGGTCACGATGCGCTCGCGCGTCATTCTTCTGGGCACAACCGTGATCAAAGAACTTTTTGGCGATGCTAATCCGGTTGGCCAAACAGTAAAGCTTAATCTGGTTAATTTTCGAGTAATTGGGATCTTGCCCGTAAAGGGGGCTACATCGTTTCATGATCAAGATGATACTGCGATTATCCCCGTATCAACGGCTATGTTTAGGGTGTTCGGGAAAGAGTTCGTTGATTCTATTTATGTCGAAGTAAAGAGCGCTAATATGCTGGATGAGGCGCAGGAAGAAATTTCCCAGTTGATTATTCGTGAGCATCGTTTAAACAAGGACGGGGAAGATTCTTTCCAGATCAGGAATATGGCTGAAATTAGAGATACTCTTGAAACGACCACCAAAACGATGTCGTTATTACTTGGGACGATAGCTGCGATTTCTCTTTTGGTCGGGGGGATTGGCATTATGAATATTATGCTGGTTTCAGTAACCGAGCGTACGCGGGAAATCGGTTTACGCAAGGCTATCGGCGCAAATAATAGAGACATTATGGTGCAATTTATGATCGAGGCTGTATTAATGTCGTTTATCGGTGGGTGTGCTGGGATTGCCTTGGGCGTTGGCATATCGTGGTTAATAACTATTTTTGCCGGCTGGTCAGTAAAAGTTTCGCTATCATCGATTATTTTGGCTACAGCATTTTCATTAACCATCGGCATTGTCTTTGGGCTGTGGCCTGCGCACAAGGCATCGGGCCTTGATCCCATTGAGGCTTTGCGATACGAATAAATCTGTGTTATCCGTTCCCCATAGACTCGTACCGATCAAACCGGTGCGTCCGTCTTGGTCTGTTTCTCGCGGGAACGTTCGTTTTGCCCCAGCGTGGCAAAACTTCACTCGGCTCGGCTGCGTCGCTCGTCCCTCACGTACGTTCGGGACACCGTGCCCGCTCCTTGCCTCAACGTCCCGCTCGAAATCAGCCCAAACCGTCCGCACTGCATGCATAATGAAGCTTATTAAGTTGTAGGGATATGGAGAAATCTTCATTGCTAATTTTTATATTTGCTTTATAATAAATAATTACTTTGCGATAGTGCATTTCATCGCACAGTGCTGTATATTTCTCAATAAGATTTGTTTATTATTATCAAAAAAGAGAACGATTATGCCAAAAGACCAAATTTTTCGAAAAAAGCAACCCCGGGTAGCTGATTTTAATTTCAAAAAGAAAACCGCAGAGGTCTTTGATGATATGCTTAACCGCTCGGTCCCTTTTTATCCAGAGATCCAACGCATGACCGCCGAGATCACCGCAGATTTTGCTGTTGCGGGAACTAATGTTTACGATCTTGGCTGTTCAACGGGCACGAGTCTGTTGCGTTTAGATAAGGTTGTGCCTGCGGATATCAGTTTTGTTGGCGTGGATTCTTCCGAAGACATGCTTAATAAGGCTCGAGAAAAAGTCAAGCAGGCAAAGATTGCCAGAAAATGCAAGTTTGTCTGCGCAGACCTTAATTCAGGGATTCCCATTACGAACGCTTCGGTTGTCATCTTTACGTTGACGCTGCAATTTGTCCGCCCCTTGAAGCGTAAAATGGTTATTGAGAGCATTGCCCGCGGGCTTAATAAGGGCGGTTGTCTTATCTTGGTGGAAAAGGTGCTTAGCCTCGATTCTATGCTGAATCGGCTCTTTATCAATTACTATTACGATTTTAAGAAACGCCAAGGCTATAGCCAGTTAGAAATTGCCCAAAAGCGGGAAGCCTTGGAAAATATTCTCATTCCCTATCGGCCCGAAGAAAACCGTCAGTTGCTTTTGGAAAGCGGTTTTAAAGAATGCGATACGTTTTTTAAGTGGTACAATTTTTGCGGCATGTTAGCTATCAAATAAAATGATGCAAAAGGCATGGCAACGGCTTCTCTTATCAAGCGGCGCTATATTTTTTAAATTCCGCAATTTTCTTTTCCCCATCTTTGTTATCATCTTGCTTGTTTTTACAAGGCCCGCCTTAGCTATGGCGCGCAGCGATGTGGATACCTTCGTCATTATTGCTGGGTGTGCTATCGCTTTATTGGGAGGTTTGTTCCGACTGTTCGTCATCGGATTTGCCTATATCAAGCGGGGAGGCAAAGACGGGCGGGTATATGCGGATGATCTTGTGACAGGGGGCGTTTACGCTCATGTGCGCAATCCTATGTATATTGGTAATTTCCTTATAATCGTTGGCATGGGCATGATGTATGGGTCTATGTGGATCTATGCTTTGGTTATACCTTTTTTTGCTTTCGTGTATCTTTCTATCGTCGTCACGGAGGAGGATTATTTAAAAAAGCGATTCGGACAGGGTTTTGAGGCGTACTGCAAGAAGGTTAACCGCTTTATTCCGAATTTTTCAGGCTTCGGTAAGACGCTTTCAGAGTTTTCATACGATTGGAAAAAAGCTATCCGCAAAGATTATGGAACGTTCTTTGGAGTTTTGATCGGATGTTATATTATTTGGTTGCGCAAAATGCAATATAGTTATGGCGTTACCTTTACTGGAAATAAAACTTTTCTTTTATTGCTCCCGCTTGTTATCGTTGCCCTTTTGTATAGTTGGGTGAGGGTTTTAAAAAAGCGAGGGAGTCTGCGTTCGTAAGATAGTCCTGCCTTAAGCATAGGATAGTGGGGGAGAGAACTATGGGTCTGATCCAGCTTTTGTTTAGCAATCCTTTAGTTTTTGTTGGATTAACTGTATTGCTGCTATATTCTGTTATTGTGCATGAAGTAGCGCATGGTTGGGTGGCGCATTTGTTTGGCGATGATACTGCCTTGCGTTACGGTCGCCTGACGCTTAATCCTTTGCACCATCTGGACCCTTTGGGCACCCTGATGCTTTTTTTTGTCGGTTTTGGTTGGGCTAAGCCTGTGCCAGTTGATTATTATCGGCTGCAGCGCTCTCGTTTTGGATTCGTGAGCGTTTCTCTCGCCGGATGTTTAGCCAATATTTTGATTGCCACGAGCGCGCTTTTATTGCTTAACCTTCCGAGTATCCACAGCAATCAAATCTTATCGCTTATCTTTGCCGTTGTCGCAAGAATCAATATTATATTAGGAGCGTTTAATTTGATTCCGATCCCTCCTTTGGACGGCTCAAAAATCCTTATGAGTTTTCTCCCTCAACAGGCAAAAGAGAAATTCATGATGCTTGAGCCATATGGTTTCTTCATACTAGCTTTTTTGCTTTTTACCGGTATCCTTGATCCTGTAATCGTATTTATGCAGCAGCTGATTTATGGGATGATTAGCGTTATTTTTCGTTTGGCATAGATGGCTAAAGAAGTTTTCTTAGTATGGTGGATGAGGTTTACGGCACGATACGGTAAACGAATGCAAAACGCACCCTTAAAAGTCTTTGGCATTATGTGTGGTATTGTATTAGCGGGAGGATGTGCGTTGGTGCAGCACTACGATGAAATAATGGTTTTGAAGCATTATGGTGATAATCAGCGTGAAATTGAGATGCTGCTTACGCAACAAACAAATCAATTTTATAAACTACGAGAAGCGATTCAAGGCAATGCTCTTCGAAAGGGAACCTCGAAGGCACAGATACTGGCAGCCTATGGTGAGCCAATTGTGTGCAGAAAGAGCAAGGAGGGCCAGGAGCCTGGCGAGGTTTGCTTGTATCGGCATCCTACCGAGTATTTCTCAAGCGATAAGATATTTCTTGCCTTTGATGAACAGGCGCGTTTGCGCTCTTGGGAGCTTATTCTTGAGTGTGGAAAGGCCTCAACGCAACGTTAGCCGCCCTCACCCGTAATGTTATGCCAATACCAATATACCCGGAATTTAAGCCGCTTGCAATTGAACATGGGCAGGAGATAAGTACGGCGCTGACCCGTTATCCTGTTTCTATTTCAGAGCTGACATTTACCAATCTGTATGCCTGGAGGCAGGCGTATCAGTTTTCTCTTTCCTCCTTGCATGAAGCAATTATTATTGCTGCTATCGTCAATGGGCGCCGGCAGTTTTTGTGCCCTTTTGGATCAAGCGATGTAAAGGCCGTTATTGTAAAGATCATGACTGATTCCGATGGGATGTTTATCCGCTTGCCGGAAGAAGTGAAGAAGATGTTTGAATTTGACGATCGCTTTGCCATAGCAGAGGACAGGAATAATGCTGATTATGTGTATAGGACTGCTGATCTCATCGCGCTTTCAGGCAGCCGTTTCGATGGCAAGCGCAACTTAATAAAGAAATTTAAATCTCAACATACGTATTCATATGTTAATATCAATGCAATGAATATTGAGCGTTGTTTTGCATTTGAGCAAGAGTGGTGTTCGGTCAAGGATTGTGATGCGGTCAAAAGTCTTAGCGATGAACGTAACGCCATCCGAGAAATGGTGCGCCATTTCTCGGATTTTGGTTTGCTTGGCGCAGCAATAAGCATTGAGGATAGAATTTGCGCGCTAGCTTTGGCTGAGGCCTTAAATCAGGAAACATTGGTTATGCACGTCTTAAAGGCTGATCCTTCGCTAGCAGGTTTATATCAGACCATGATGCAGGAATTCTTGGCCCGCGAAGCAAGCAAATTTTTGTATGTTAACTTAGAGCAGGATTTAGGCGTTGAGGGATTGCGTAAAGCAAAGCTTTCCTATCATCCTTTAAAGCTTATCAATAAGTATACCTTACGTAAGGTAACTTAGGAAATAGACATATGATTAGTCAGGCATCAAAACAACAAAAGGTGGAATCGTTAATCCGGGAAAGTTG
>JAGOIJ010000111.1 GCA_017995695.1 Candidatus Omnitrophota bacterium
TTTTTGTCGAAGAATTCGAATGCACCTTTGTCGTTGACCAATCAAAACTAAAATCGAGCCATTTACGAAAAGCATAGCTTAAACCACCACCCCAAGTAAAGGTTGCGCTTTTATGTTTATAAATATCGGTTTTGGGTGAATCCAAAAATGTCACCCCAAAATCAAAGCTTGAGCTTAGTTTCGGGTTAAAAGCAAAACGATGATCGCCAGAAACGCCGAATGAATTAGTCACCGCATGCGCAGAGTCAGTCGCCGGATTACTGCGGCTATAGGCATAATTAAGCGCAAAATTAAAACGATCCGAAACCCGGTAGCCCATGTCAATACCAAAGCCAAGTTCGCTTGAATCATCGGCATTTTTAGCGTCGGTTGACGTATAATTAACATTCAATAAACCGGTAAGCTTATACGAAAGGGCGCTGGTGATATCAACGCTATAGGTATTGTAGTTCGATGTCGGAGGAAGGCTGCTTTTATGTTGATACTGCGTGCGGCCATGGTCGTAATTAAAAACAAGCTTTGTCTTCGGAGCCAGACGCAGATACTGATTTAAAGAATAAACCTCATCAAAGCGGTTGTTGGCGCGGCTTGGGCTATGATCATAACGGTAGGTGGTGCGGTTATAGCCAACATCAAAACCGTAACGATTAAATTGGCGCCCCAACAAGGCTGCAAACTGGTTCTGCCAATAATACGCGAATCCCTGGGTTTCAACGCCAAAGGTTTTTGCCCTGGCCCTATTCGTGCTAATATTTTCCGCAATAGAAAGCGTGTAGCGGTCAAGGCCTAAACTAGCGGTCAAGCCCATTGATCCGGTCGTGCTATTATTGACGCGGCGAGTATTATAACGCAAATTCGCAAGTGAAGCGCTCAAGCTTAATGACTTGCCCCTGCCATAGAAATTCATGTTGAGCCCCGGGTTCACCGAAGAAGAAAGGATCCCCTGATGATCATGTTGCGCGCTATCGACATTATCGTTGTATTGCGTGGCGATACTAAGAGAAGGGTGGACACGTTTCGCTAAATCCTGAAGAAAAGAAACTGTTTTTTTATCCCGTATTACTGCGTTTTCCAGCAACTTTCCCTCTGCCGCCTTTAAAGATTCTTTAAGCGCTGCTTCCCGCTGTTGCACCTGATTCAAAGCAGCGAACATCGCGTTTTCCCTTGAGATAATGGGAATCTGCTCTGCAAATGACAAAGCGCTGGAAGAAAGCACCCAGAAGATAATAAAGCAAACTCTGACTATTCGTTTCCTTGCGATATGCATAATGTTAGTTGCTATCGTAAGACAACGCAATCAAACACAAACGTTGCAATATTAGTTTAACGCGGACGTAAGGGAATACCGAGAGGGAACTAGAAGCTTTCAATAGTATGCTCGCCTATAGCAGGGCATTATCAACGCTTTCTCCCTAACAAAAAGTCAAACATACTTGGAAAGCTTCGTTTATTTCTTAATCTCTGATATACTCCCTTAACCTGCCGCTCAATCACCTTGCGCACTTCATCTTCTATATCTACAAACTGGGCGCCTGTTGCGTGCCACTGTGTCTTGTTGATTGTTTTAACCCAGCGAACCTTAGCCAAGGTAAAAATAGGGGTATTCAGCGACGGGAAATTTATTTTTAATTCCAAAAGGCTGGTAACGGGAAGAAATTCACGGGATCGCAGGCGTACGCCACCTGAGCCAATATCAAGGATAGTAGCATTGATATTCTCACCCGGAGTTCCGTCTGGTGAAAGTTTCTTGCATTTAACCAGATGATACGCGGTTAAACGGCTTGATTTTCTTCGCTCTTTTTCTCGCATCTTATTTAGTTATTTCAAGTTATCACAATGTAATTAAAGTGTCAAGCAAAATGTGCCGTCTGGCGACTACATTTTGCTTGATGCCGAGAAGTCTTTCGAGGCGCAAGCAAAATGTGTCTAGGAATGGCACACCAATGTATCCAATTACATTGGGTGTTGCCGTCTGGCCTTTACACCAGCAAACCTTACTCAGGGTGATGGCCAAGATGCGCGTGGGGATGGGTATGGGCTTTATCAAGATGCCGGTGGGGATGGATATGTATAAGATTACATGCTTGCAAAAACTGCGTATCCGATAGTATCTCCTGGGGTGGGCCACTACGATTAATGCTTTTATCTGCACAAAAAACATGCATTATATCAGCAATTTCCTCAACAATATGCATATCATGCGTTGAAGTAATTATGGTCTTGCCTTCCTCATGCTTGGCTAACAGTAAATCAAGAATACTTCTTGTAGTTTGAGGGTCAAGGCCGGCTGTTGGTTCGTCCAAAAGCAAAACATCAGGGTCCGCTATCAAAACAGAAGCAAGGGCAACCTTTCGCTTTTCTCCGATGCTAAGCTGATGCCCAGAACGTTCCAATAAAGATTCAAGATGAAGAACGCCGACCAAACTCTTAAAACGCTCTTGCATCACCTCAAACGCTACACCTAATTGCAAAGGCCCAAACATAATATCCTCTTTTACTGTCGGGCAAAATAGTTGTATGTCGGGATTCTGAAATACAAACCCTACCTTGCGCCTGAACGATTGCGCATAGGAGACATCGTTAAATAACCGTTCATTTAATTCCTCGCCCCACGCCTTTACTGTCCCCCGATCAGGAAACAATAAAGCATCGAGCATGGCAAGCAGGGTTGATTTTCCTGAACCGTTTGCGCCGATAATAGCAACCTTAGAGCCTTGTTCAACGCTCAGATCAACTGCGCTTAACGCCGGAAATTTACCCAAATATGCATACGAAACCTGCGTCAGCTCAAAAAGTAATTTTGCCATATCACTCCTGCCAATAACAAGAACACCGCGACTGCAAAAACCTTATCGCTAAAGGTAATATGCGCCTCATCGGCTACCCTCACCTCGCCGCTATACCCTCGAGAAAGCATGGCCTGGTACACCTGCGTTTGCAGATAAAAAGATCGCTGCCAGAGCATGGCGATATTCCAGGCAACTAAACGCTCGCCTCTTCTTGCAGACAAAACATACCCAACGCGGCTCTTGATTGCCAAATAGGTAGATTGCATAATTTCAATGAATAAGAAAATATACCGGTAACACATCCCCAGCGTCATGATAAAAATCTGCGGCACGCGAAAACTTTGCAGCGCCTTTAATAAATAAAAATGTTTCGTAGTTAACACGAGCAACACGCACAACGAAACCGAAGTTAAAACGCGCAGGAAAAAAATAGCCGCACCCATCACTCCCTGCCTGGTAATCTCAAGCGTATTCGAAAAAAACTGCACACTGAACAATCGCTCCCCGGGACTCACCACATGAAATATAGCAGGGATGGCGATGCACAGAGAAAATAGCGGGATAAATAACCAGGTACGTTTTAAGAAGAAAACCAGATTGATCGATGAGCTTACGGCAAGAACCAAACACAACGCATAAAGACAAACAATGATTAACCAATGCCTGGCGAACAAAACAGCCAACAGCAGCATAACAACGACCGCCACCTTGATACGCGGGTCCCGTGCCTGAAGAAAACCCTTTTGCGCAGCATACTCATCAGCAAAAAGGCACTCCTTTAAAAACGCTAACGCCCCCATGAGTGAACGCTCTATAAAATGCTTATCATGCATCATGTTTTTTACTTGCTCTTGCCACGCACCGGTATCCCCTGCGCGCGCAACTGGTCTGTTTTTTCTTTTGAACATTTCATACAAAGAAAAACAGGCTTTGCATCACTGCGGTCATATCCTGCCGTCTTAATTAATCTCCACAGATGCGACGCTTCTCCACAACTATCGCAGCGGCCCTCCTTGATATGCCATACCTCAACTGCCTTGGAGGTGAAAATGAACTTATCCACCCAAAAGAAAATCGCCCCACCGATTAAATTCGCAATCACTGTAGACCAAATCCCCGTTCCCAATCGACGCACCACAAGCCATAAAATTGGCGTGCTTAGTTGCCAACGTATCAAATACAAAATAAACCTTCTCATGCTTGACCTCACGCAACAGATTCGTTGTTTTACATTCCGATGTTTCGTTATTCGCTTACTCGTTATTTCGCATACGATGAGATAATAAATAAACTGTTTGTCTCTTTGCGCGGAACGTTACCTTGTGTCATTGCGCGGAGCGTTACCTTGTGTCATTGCGAGGAGCGAAGCGACGAAGCAATCTCGAAGCAATCTATTTAGATTGCTTCGCCCCTACGGGGCTCGCAATGACACGAGTAAAAACACGACGCTCGCAATGAAAGATGACGAAAGCGCAACGCCTACGCTATTCATTCTTTTTTGCTCAACAGTTTACCAAACCCTAATATCACAACAACAGTCACGATAATACCAACAACGGCTGAAAAAATATAGGCGAGGCTTAAATGACCCAAACCTTGCTCTTCCCATCCGCTAAACGCATAATCCGGGAAAGGCGCGCGCCATAACTGCGCGATCCTTTGCAAACCCTGCGGCACATACCCGACTAACCCGCTTATTGCATCGACTCCCCATTCTCCCCAAGCATCGCCAGCCTTAAAATAATCCGGCAATAATAACCCCAAAGGAGAAAGAATTATTAAAATTCCAATACCAATCCATAATTTTTGAATTGTCTTCATATCTTGATGAATGATTATGCGTCGAGAAGGAGCGGGTCTTGTTTCTGCAGATACTTAACCACCAACGCAGTAACCAAAGCCTCAACCCATCCAAAAATTAAAAGATGCTCTCCCATCATCGCAGGAATGGCAATGCGTAACCCGTAAGGACAATACAACGACTGGCCGCTTGCAGTCGCATGTAACAACGGCTGGATGCCAAACATAATGGCTGTCGACAAAGCCGCAATGTTAAGGCCCACATAACCGGCAATGCCAGCAGCAATGACGCGCCTCCTCGAGGAAATGGGTGTTTTCCCGCTTATAAACTTATAAAGATAATAACCTGCGAATACCTCAAGAAAAGCCATATTAAAACAATTTGCGCCAATTGCGGTAATACCGCCATCGCCAAAGAGAAGCGCCTGGACCACTAACGCGACCGTTACAGCAATACACGCAGCCCAAGGGCCAAGCAGTATTGCAACAAGCACTGCCCCTGCTGCATGGCCAGTGGTCCCGCCGGGAATAGGAACATTGAACATCATGATCACAAAACTAAATGCTGCGCCGATCGCAAGCAGAGGCACTTGCCTCATCTTAAGCGTCTTCTTCGCCACGCGCGAGGCAACGGTCCATAGTGGCAACATCACCGCATACATCGCGCCGCTCGTTATCGGCCCTAAATATCCGTCAGGAATATGCATTGCTCTTGAGTGTTGAAACTAGCCAAGGCTGGGAAAAACTTCAAAACTTATGGGCAATCCCGGCAAGAATAAAAGTAGTATTAATGCCGCTATTCGGCTTTTCAATGCCGGAGTTGGAAAGATGGCGAAAGCGCCCTTCAATAGTAGCGGCCCACCCATCACTAAAAAAATAATGCAGGCCACCGCCCCCGTATTCGATAAAATTAAACTGCGTGCCCTGCTCAATGGTGTGCTGGGCCA
>JAGOIJ010000112.1 GCA_017995695.1 Candidatus Omnitrophota bacterium
GTTATTAGGATAATTGATATATAATAATTTCGCTTTCTTTAAAATCCGGTCAGGAATCTTTTTTAGATCCGGAAGAAAATTGTTCGTTGCCAACAGCGGCATGCTATACGGCTGACCTCCGGCAAGGATGGTCCCGCCCTTATAAGGGGGATAACAAGGATCGGGCACTAAAGAATAATCACCCTGATTGATAAACGCTAACGGCAGATGCGCAATCCCTTCTTTCGAGCCAATGAGAGGCAGGATCTCGGTATCAGGATCGAGATTCACATTAAAACGTCTTTTGTACCAACCTTCAATTGAACGACGCAAGGCAGGCATGCCTTGGTCTAAGGCATAGCGGTGGTTAACCGGATCCTGCGCAGCCTGATATAATGCCTCGATAATATGCTTTGGCGTTGGCTGATCAGGATCCCCTATTCCTAAATCAATAATATCCCTTCCTTCAGCGCGGGCCTTGCGCTTTGCCTTATCAATCTCTAAAAATAAATACGGAGGAAGACTCGCCAGCTTTTTTGAAATGCTAAACATACCCTCACCTTTCGTAAAAGTATTTCTCAATACTTAATATTCTATACTCACTACTTTGACAACACATCCTGCATCGAATACAATCCTGCAGGTTTACCAAAAACCCATTTTGCCGCTTTGAGCGCGCCAACAGCGAAAAGATCCCGCGAATGCGCCTGGTGCTTAATTTCAATACGTTCGGAATTACCGCAAAAAATAATGGTGTGATCACCGAAGATATCGCCCAGCCTGATTGAGTGCGTTGGGATTTCTTTGTGCGTAGCCTCGGCTAGGATGTCGGCAAATTTCTTCGCCGTGCCTGAGGGCGCATCTTTCTTCATGGCATGATGCGCCTCGACAATTTCGATATTGTAATCAGGGCCAAGGTTCTTGGCGAATTGCGCAACAGCCTTAAATAATACATTTACCCCGATAGCCATGTTGGGGGAATATACCACTGGGATAACGTGTGAGACTTCTTCAATTTTCTTAATCTGAGCTTCATTAAGTCCGGTCGTACCAACCACCAATGCCTTTTTATAACGCGCAGCATATTCAACATTGGTTTCTGTCCCTTCCGGGGTCGTAAAATCGATGAATACATCCACTAAAAACATTCCATCGACAGTTGAGGAAATTTTAATCTTCCCCAGCTCTTTGCCAATCTGGGGAATGCCTTTACGTTCAAGGGCAAGGGCAATTTCAAAATCCTTATCATGAGAAGCTAAATCAAAAATACGCCTGCCCATCTTCCCGCAAACCCCGGCAATGCCTAATTTAATCATCGAAACCCCCTCTTAATTAATTCAAAAATCAAAACGCAAAATTTATAACAATCCATACTCTTTCAACGCTTGCTTCAACTTCTGCTCATTTTCAGGCAACATGACGGACATCGGAAGCCTCAAGTCAGAAGCACAAAGCCCCATCAAGCCCATTGCTGTTTTTATGGGAATTGGATTTGTTTCAATAAACACAGCCTTAATCAAGGGTAGCATTTTGTAGTGCAGATCCTGCGCTTTACGCATATCGCCTTTCTCAAATGCCTCAACCATAAGGGCAACATCTCTAGGAATAATGTTAGCCACAACCGAAATAATCCCTGTTCCTCCGATGCTCAATACAGGTAACGTTAAACTATCATCACCGGAAATCAAATCAAACCTCTCGCCGCAAAGAGCTTTTATACGGGCCATCTGATCTAGATTGCCCGATGCCTCCTTGACGCCAACAATATTTTTGCAGTCCCGCGCTAAGCGCGCTATGGTCTCAGGCTCAATATTCACCCCGGTGCGCGATGCAATATTGTATAAAATAATCGGTATGCTTACGGCATCGGCAATGGCTTTAAAGTGTTCGTACAAGCCTTTTTGCGTAGGGCGGTTATAGTATGGAGAAACCTGCAATGACGCATCCGCCCCGGCTTTTTGAGCATGCCGCGTTAACATCACCGCCTCTTCGGTTGAATTCGAACCTGTCCCTGCGATGACCGGCACCCTCTTATTAACCTGCTCAATGGCTATCTGGATGACGCGATCGTGCTCTTCAAAAGATAATGTTGCGGATTCCCCAGTTGTCCCGCAAGGTACAATTCCGGAGCTACCATTCTTGATCTGAAACTCAATCAAATTCCGAAATGTTTTCTCATCAATTTTGTTATTCTTAAAAGGAGTAACTATCGCGACAATCGAACCTTTAAACATTCCTCTCCCCCTTTAGCTCAATACTCACAACTCAATACTCAATACTTTCTATTTACTATACGCCATCTGTTTCAATATCTCAATGCGTTTGGCAATGGGTGGATGAGTAGCAAACAAGTCAGCCGTGAAACCCTCGCGCAACCCAATACCAGCGCCCTTGGGATCTGCGATACATAAATGCGCGTTGCCTTGATGTATTGAACGCGTTGGCCCTACCCGCGCTTCAATTTTCTGCAAAGCGCTCGCTAAGGCCAAAGGATTACGGGTCAGTTCAGCGCCTGTTGCATCTGCCAAGTATTCACGCCTACGCGAAACAAACATTGCCATAATCTGCGAAATAATTGGCGCAAGAATCACCGCGATAAGCCAAATAACCAAAATAATCAGCGCGCCTGCCCCTTCGCTATCACGGCTGCGTCGCCGCCGGTGAAACGTCATACGCGCAGCCCAATCTGCAAGAAGCGCAATAGAACCCAACAATACCGCAATGATAAGCATCAGGCGGATATCAAAATTTTTTATATGGCTCATCTCATGCGCAGCCACTGCCTGCAGTTCCTCGCGATTCAGCGTTGAAAGTAAACCTACCGTAACTGCGATTGAGGCATGTTCGGGGTCTCTGCCCGTGGCAAAGGCATTAGGATCAGGATCATCAATGACATAAGTCTGAGGTACCTTAATGCCAGAGGCAATACTCATTTCTTCGACCACATTCTGCCACTGCCTTTGG
Source organism: Candidatus Omnitrophota bacterium (assembly GCA_017995695.1). Lineage (GTDB taxonomy): Bacteria > Omnitrophota > Gorgyraeia > Gygaellales > Profunditerraquicolaceae > JAGOIJ01. Next base: position 2,944 of record JAGOIJ010000112.1, read on the forward strand.
CTTACGTCATTCAAATCCAAAGGCCGGGCGCGGGTTGAAGCAAGGATGACCTTATCCCCATACAAAAAACTACCTACGCTGGATATAATACCAAACAAAAGCGCCACGCTTGAGAAAACTGGCAGCCCCTCGCCATAAAAATAATCAAAACCAAAACCGAGTAACAAGAAAAAAATGACAAAGAGCGAAACGGTAATCCATGTTGCACGCTGATTACTGACAATCTGCTCGTAAATATTCATGCTATCAAGCTACCCTACGTCCGCTCACTATCCCTTGCGACTATGACCTTGCGCGCCTATATCATTTATTAAGATTCAAATCAACCTTGGGCGTCTGACGCTCGGTAGCGTCCGCAATCTCAAACAACTCTGATGGCTTAAAACCAAACATTCCAGCAATAATGTTTGTCGGAAACACCTGTTGCGCAATATTAAACTTTGTAGCGATATCATTGTAAAATTGCCGGGCAAATCCTATGCGGTTTTCAGTCGAAACCAACTCCTCCTGCAACTTAGAAACATTTTCATTCGCCTTCAAGACTGGATAATTCTCAACCAAAGCAAATAACTGACGCAATGTCCCAGTCAACATGTTCTCTTGCGCCGCTTTATCAGCTATTCCTTGCGCTTGAACAGCCTTGTTACGCGCTTCAATTACTTTCGTAAGCGTATCCTGCTCAAACTTCATTACGCCCTTAACTGTTTCAACTAAATTAGGGATTAAATCGTGCCGACGCTTTAGCTGAACATCAATCTGCTTCCAGCCGTTGATAACCTGATTCTTTAAAGCCACTAATCCGTTGTAGGCGGCAACTACCCAAACTACTAAAAATAACACTGCGCCAAAAACAATCAATAATCCCATAGCATCCCCCTCTCTTACCTAAACTTGAAGCTCGCCTTGAAACACAATCCGCGCTTTGCCTTCCAGCCACACGTTAGTAAACGTATTCTTGTTCCTTGAGAAATAAACCTTGAGGGTTTCTTTGCCCTGCGTAATAACCTTTACCAACCCAGGCGTACGCATGTTGGATTGCGCTGCCCAGACCAACGCTGAAGCAACTGTTCCTGTTCCGCATGCCAACGTTTCATCCTCAACGCCTCTTTCATAGGTGCGCACCCTGATGGTATCCCTGGCGAGAACTTCCACAAAGTTAGCGTTCGTGCCTTGAGGGGCGAATGTTTTATGGTAACGAATTTCTTCGCCCAGCGGCGCAACTGCCAATGATGCAAGACCCTCGACGAAAACAACCGCGTGCGGAACGCCAGTATTAATAAAATTAACCTTAATAAGGCGGCCAGCGATCTCAACAGGAATAGCAAACCGAATAACGGTAGGATCAGTAAGTCTTAGCTTTACCTGACCATTACGCACGCTCGCCTTCAATAAGCCTGCCCTTGTCTTGATCGTAAGGCTATCGCAATTATTGCGGCCTTGGGCGTGCGCCAGGTAATAGGCAACACAGCGCGCTCCGTTACCGCACATGTTGGCTTCAGAACCGTCGGCATTAAAAATACGCATGCGCGCATCAGCGTCTTTTATCTTTTCAAGCACAAGCAAGCCATCAGCGCCAATGCCAAATTTTCTATCGCAAACGCTTTTTGCTAAACGCGCTAGGTTAAGCGCGGGAGGAAGAGACGCTCTTTCTACGACCACGAAATCATTTCCAGAAGCAACCATCTTTGAAAAATTGATTATAGCCATGTTTATATCCTCATTAAAAATGGCGGTATAATTTCTTGGCGCACCAGATCATCATTGGTTTCGCGTTTCCTAATAACAAAAACATCATTTTTCACAACCATAATCTCTTGGGCTCTGCGTCTTGAGTTATAATTGGAAGACATGCTAAAGCCGTACGCTCCAGCGCTCATCACCGCGATATAATCCCCTTCTTTCAGGCGTGGCAGCCTACGCTCCTTAGCAAAGAAATCTCCGCTTTCACAAATCGGGCCAACCACATCAACCTTGCGCATCTGACTTCCCGCGCTACCACTTTTACGCAAAGGCACAATCTGATGAAAAGCATCATAAAGGGCCGGCCGGATCAGATCATTCATCCCGGCATCGACAATAACAAATTCTTTTTTAGGGGTGGATTTAATGTACAAAACCTTCGCCACCAAGATACCGGCGTTGCCGACGATAAAGCGGCCCGGCTCCAATAATATCTTAAGCCCTGTTTTCTTAAGCATGGGGATAATCTTTTCAGCGTATTTCTGCGCAGTTTGAGGCGTCTCGTGGTTATAGATAATACCCAATCCTCCGCCAATATTAAGATATTCCAGGATCATCCCTTTTGCGCGAAGTTTAGCGATAAAATCAGTAAGTTTTCTGATTGCTGCCACAAAGGGTTCGCTTTCAGTAATCTGCGAACCGATATGCATATGCAACCCGCAGATGCTTAAACGGCTGAACCGATGGCGCATAAGTAAAATTTTATACGCGCTCTCAAGATCAATGCCGAATTTGTTGGTAATCTTTCCCGTAGTGATAAACTTATGAGTTTTTGCCTCAACGTCAG
>JAGOIJ010000113.1 GCA_017995695.1 Candidatus Omnitrophota bacterium
GAACTCAACGAGTTCACCCAAGAGCATGAAACCCGTATCGTCGGAAACGCGCGCAGCCTGCTGCATGTTGTGCGTCACTATTATTATAGTATAATTCATTTTTAGTTCACGCATTAATTCCTCAATGCGCGCAGTTGCCTGCGGATCAAGCGTGGAACAAGGCTCATCCATCAACAAGACTTCCGGTTTAATAGCAATCAGCCGCGCAATACACAGACGCTGACGCTGCTCAAGCGACAACATCAACGCAGGCTTATGCAACCTATCCTTAAGCTCATCCCACAAAAGCACCGAAGAAAGGCTTTTTTCAACAATTTCATCCAGCTCCTCGCGCCGTGGCCGCACCTCATGCACCCTTTGGCCAAACACAATATTTTCATATATCGAGAGGGGAAAAGGATTGGGCCTTTGGAAGACCATCCCGACTTTCTTGCGTAAAAGCACCAGATCCGCATCAGGCGCAAGGATGTTGCTATTATCAATAAGTACGTTGCCTTCCATGCGCACGCCATCAATAAGATCGTTCATGCGGTTAAAGACCCTGAGCAAAGTTGACTTTCCGCACCCGGATGGCCCGATGATAGCGGTAATCTTTCGCTCGGCAATGCTCATCGATACCTTCTTGAGCGCATGAAAATTGCCGTACCAGAGATTGAGATCTTGAGTGATGATTTTATTCATGGCTGCTTCATTCGCTTAAATTCTAAACCCTACGCTTAAATTCTAAATCCTAATATCTAAATCCTAAACAAATTCAAAATACAAAATTCTAAATTCAAAAAAAATCTTATGTTTTTCATTTGGATTTAGGATTTCTGATTTGTTTAGTATTTAGGATTTCGAATTTAGGATTTTTTCAATGCGTTAAATTCTAAATACTAATATCGAAATCCTAAACAAATTCAAAGCACGAAATTCAAAATTCAAAACATCTCTGTTCGATCATTCGAATTTTTGATTTTGGATTTGTTTAGAATTTAGGATTTCGGATTTAGTATTTATCATAAACCTTATCCAAATTTCCCTCTAATATAATCATCCGTGCGCGCATCAGCCGGAGTAGTAAATATTCGGTCGGTCTTATCCACCTCAATAAGCTCGCCCGATAGAAAAAAAGCGGTCCTATCCCCCACGCGCGCCGCCTGTTTAACATTATTCGTTACCAAGACAATCGTATATGTTTTTTTCAAAATAAGCATTGCCTCTTCTACCTTTGCGGTTGAAATAGGGTCAAGCCCGGAACAGGGCTCATCAAATAAAATTATCTCTGGCTCAACAGCGAGTGTCCGGGCGATACATAATCGCTGTTGCTGTCCGCCGGACAATTTAAACGCGGATTCCGCAAGCCTGTCTTTGACCTCATCCCAGATATAGGCTTTGCGGAGCGAATCTTCAACAATATCTTTAAGCTTCGCGCCCTTATGCGCACCATGCATCCGCACGCCATAGGCAACATTATCAAATATGGAAAGTGGCAGCGGCAAGGGCAACGCAAACACCATACCTACCCTGCGACGCAAAGTCTCCAGATCAATCCCTGCGACTTCCGACCCGTCTATACTAACCGATCCTGCGCGCTTAAAATTCGGCTGCAGCTCATTGAGCCGGTTAAGCATGCGCAAAAACGTAGTCTTGCCGCTATTCGAAGGTCCGATGACGCTAAGAATTTCATGCGCCTGAACCTCAAGCGTCACGTTTTTAAGCGCCTGTACTGCGCCAAACCAAATACTAAGATTATTGATAGTTATTTTAGTCACGTTACCACTTCTTACGCTTTCTAAACTTTGCCCGAATAATAATCGCGATCAGGTTCATCACCAGCACCATAGTCATCAAAACCAACGCAGTTCCATAACGGATCCTCTCATCGACATTCGGCACTTGGGTTGAAATCACGTATAAATGATACGGTAGCGCCATGGCCTGGTCAAATATCGACGCGGGCAGCTGCGGCAGATAAAATGCCGCAACAGTAAACAGAATAGGCGCAGTCTCACCTGATGCCCTTCCTAACCCCAGGATAGTCCCGGTCAATATTCCAGGGATAGCGTTAGGAAGTACGATATGGCGTATGGTCTGCCACTTGCTTGCGCCCAATGACCAGCTTACCTCGCGGAATGAATATGGAACGCTTTCTAATGCCTCGCGCGAGGTTGTAATGATAATCGGGAGAATCATAATTCCTAGCGTCAATGATCCGGCAAGGATTGACGCCCCGAACTTAAAGAACACCACAAAAAGGGCTAATCCGAACAAACCATACACCACCGATGGCACACCGGCCAAATTGACAATTGCCAATCGGATAATGCGGGTTAAGAAGTTTTCTTTGGCGTATTCGCTCAAGTAGATCGCAGCCAAAAGACCAATCGGCAAGGCAAAAGCAATCGCTCCGCCAACCAAATATAGTGTTCCTATGATTGCAGGAAATATTCCGCCTGCGCGCATGCCTTTACGCGGGATATCAGATAAAAACTCCCAGGTAATCGCAGGCAGACCCTTTTGAATAATAAGAAAAATAATCAATCCCACGGGCACCACAATGAGCAACGTCGCCAGGAATAGGAAAAAGAATGCGATTTTTTGCGTGCGCCGGGAATTCTTCATCGTTGGTTTTTATGGAGGAATATATCCGCGGTTACATTAATAATAAAGCTGATAATAAACAGCACAATACCGATGGCAAACAGCGCAAAATAATGTTCGCTGCCCGTGACTGCCTCTCCCATTTCTGCGGCAATGGTTGCGGTTAAGGTGCGCACGGGCTGTAAAATCGTTTGCGGGATAACCGCGGAGTTACCGGTAATCATCATCACAGCCATAGTTTCGCCGATAACCCTACCTATCCCCAACATCACCGCAGCAAGAATACCGGATGAAGCCGAAGGAAGCATCACGCGGTAAATCGTCTGCCAGTGCGTTGCCCCAAGCGCAAACGCGCCTTCTTTATACGTCTTAGGAACAGAATACAGCGCATCCTCTGCTACAGAAACAATAGTTGGCATAGCCATAAACGCAAGCATAATTGAACCCGAAAGCGCAGTCAAACCGGTCGGGACATGAAACGCCTGCTTTACCCACGGCACTAGCGTTACCATACCAACAAAACCTAAAACTACGCTTGGGATTGCAGCAAGTAACTCAATACCTGATTTTAAGATTTCTTTGATGCTGCCAGGAGCAACTTCAGCAATATACACGGCGCAAGCCACGCCGATAGGAATGGAGATAAGCGCAGCGCCCAAGGTCACCAACAATGAACCAAGAATCAACGGCAAGATTCCCAGCTGCGCAGGTTCAGAAATGGGATACCAACTTTTTCCGGCGAGGAATGCAAGCGGCGAGATGAACCGAAAAACGCTCAAACCTTCTTTGAGCAAAAATAGAAAGATCAGGATCACAAAAAAAATGGAAGCCAGCCCGCACAGAAAAATAAACTTCTCGATAATAAATTCTTTAAACTTGCGCATGTTCTAGCTTTATTTGATCGGTACAAAATCAGTCTGCTTGACGATCTGCTGGCCTTCGGCCGAAAGCATAAAATCCGCAAACTTCTTTACCAATCCTTGCGGCTGGCCATTGGTATACACGAACAGCGGCCTTGAGATCGGATAGCTGCCGTTCATGACATTATCAACGGTTGGAGTAATATATGCACTTGTTGCATCTTTGGCCACAGCAACCGGTTTTTGTTTTGGGCTAATATATCCCATGCCGTAATAGCCAATAGCGGAAGGATTCCCTGCCACCTCATCAGCAATAGCCTGGGAAGAGGAGAGCATGAGCGCGCCCGGCGCAAACTCTTTTTGCGATGCAGGATCATTATGGCGTAAGACATGCTCTTTAAAATACACATGCGTTCCGGAATTGACCTCGCGCGACAAAATGACGATTTGCTGATCCGCCCCTCCCAGCTCTTTCCAATTCTTAATCTTGCCGCAAAAAATATCAGCAAGCTGTGTCTCGGTTAATTTGGCAACCGGGTTTTGCGGATGAACCACTACCGCAAGGCCATCAAGGCCAACTTTTATTTCATACGGCTGAATACCTTTTGCTTTTGCCAGAGAGATTTCTTTATCTTTTATGTTTCTTGAAGCCATGGCAAGATCGCAGGTGCCGCTAATGAGGCTTGAAAACCCTGTGCCTGACCCGCCGCCGGTCACCGCGATAAACTCGATAGGGTTAAGTTCCATGTACCGCTCTGCCCACGCTTGAGCCAAATTGACCATGGTATCGGAACCTTTTATTTGAATCATATTCTTATTATTCGCCGCCTGCACTGGTAGTGCCCATACAAGCGCGACAGTGATAAGCAAAAACAGTTTATTCATTGACGCTCTCCTCTTAGAAGGTTACTTTTACCTTCGTTCCCAACACATGGGAATCTTTCCATGCGCCGGAACTCTTGGCAGTCACCAGGGTGTAATATAATTCGCTGCGCAGATTATCAGTCAGCTTCATACCTAGGCCAGCGGAGGCGCGATTTTGATTGAATTCGTCCTTGCTGTTGCCGAAGCTCACCATAATTTCATCCGCAAGATAAGGTTGAATCTCAAGCCTGGTAAATTTCCAGGGCGCCTTGACCGTAAACTTATTGCGATACCGCCAAGCATCATCCTGATAAGTGAAATGCTGATACTCAAAACGGTTGCGGTCCTCAAATTTAAAATCCTTCCAATCCCATGCTACAGCTGCCATGACCGCTGGCTCTTGCTCAAGCTTAAAATCATTTCTTACTAAATTCTTGATATAGCGGTAGCCACCGCCAAGCGTAATGTACTTATTTAAACTATAGTACATGCTCACATCGTAATGTTGATAGAAAAACTCGTGCGCAGAATCTCCCCAGCGGAATTCTTGCTCAAAGGCAAGCTTCCAGTCTTTGTTAATCTTCCACTCCTCTGTTTCGGTGTTCCATACTTGAAAATCTCCATCGCTATACGTCCACCCAACGGCAGGCATTAAACATAAAAAACACACGCAAACCACAGTAAATAACCGCATTGCACTACTCCTTGTTTGTTTTGTTAATTCATGAACAACGTTACGCCAAATTGCCGATAATAACTATTCATATTTTTCATTTCCACATAAAGCATGATTCTCATCTTCATCTTCTTTTTTCCACACTTAGAATATAAAAGAAAGGCGTTAAATCAACTTTCAGGTAACGTAAAATGCAGGTAAAGTTTAAGAGTGGCTTTCGCCTATGGCTTAGGCAGGGCGAACCAAAATGTTGAACCAAGTCCTTCGGCGCTTTCAACGCCAACAGAACCACCGTGCAATTCAACAATGTGTTTGACGATAGAAAGCCCAAGACCGGTCCCGCCGAGCTGGCGCGAGCGCGCCTTATCCACGCGATAGAAACGCTCAAAAATGCGCGAAAGATCTTTAGCAGGGATACCC
>JAGOIJ010000114.1 GCA_017995695.1 Candidatus Omnitrophota bacterium
GCGCATCAAGATCATCTTTTTGTGCATGCATAAGGTTATCGATGGTGCAAAACTTTTGCGCCAAGACATACGCTGCCTTTTCTCCGACATGACGGATCCCTAAACCAAAAATGAGGCGCGATAAAGGCTGAAGCTTGCTCTTCTTGATCGCAGCAAGCAAGTTTTCCGCTTTCTTTTCCTTAAACAAAGGCAGACGCAGAAGATCTTGTTTCGTAAGGCTATAGATATCAGCAAAATCCTTAACGTTTTTCTTGGCCACTAGCGCCTTTACCACTGCCTCCCCCAAACCTTCAATATCCATTGCCTGCCGTGACGCAAAATGCAACAAGCCGCATTCGATCTGCGCAGGACAACTGGGATTAACACAGCGGAAAGCCACATCCTCATCGTTCGTTTTAGTAATAGCTCCTGTGCAAGCAGGACAGACGCGCGGGATATGAAATGTTTTCTCTTTGCCCGTGCGCACTGAAGTAATTACCTGAACAATCTTGGGGATCACTTCTCCTGCGCGCTCGATCAAAACTCGATCGCCAACCTTTACTCCCAAGCGCTTTATTTCATCAAAGTTGTGTAAGGTGGCCCTGCTAATGATTACACCAGCGCACTCAACCGGCTCTAAAAGCGCCACAGGCGTAATCACTCCTGTCCTTCCCACCTGCACAATAATATCCTTAATCACGGTGGTCGCTTGTTGAGCAGGAAACTTATAGGCTATGGCCCAACGGGGGCTTTTTAACGTAAAACCCAACCGATTTTGCTGGGCAATGCTATTTACCTTAATAACAATACCATCAATGTCATAACTAAGGGTATCTCTACGCTTTTGCCAAATGTTGCAATAGTCGATAACCTCTTCTATGCTTTTACATAACTTGCTATGAGGATTCGTAGGCACTCCCCATGTCTTCGCAACAGAAAGAAATTCCCAATGATGCGATAAAGGTAATCCTTCGCTAAATCCAAGCGAATGAGCAAAAAAACTCAAATCCCTCTTTGCTACCACACTTGAATCCAATAATTTCAATGAACCACTTGCAGCATTGCGCGGATTAGCAAACAATGTCTCCCCCTGCCGGCTGCGCTCATTGTTCAAATGCTTAAACGCAAGACGACTCATAAACACCTCACCGCGAATCTCAATTAACTCAGGAACCCCTGCGCCTAACAAAACCAACGGGATGGCGCGGATAGTGCGCAGATTCAGCGTTACATCTTCGCCCGTCACTCCATCGCCACGCGTGGCGCCAAGAGAAAATCTTCCTTTTTCATAGCGTAGATTTGCACTTACGCCGTCAATCTTAAGCTCCGCAACATACTCGACCTTTACGCCCTTAAGCCCCTTTGCGACCCGCCTGGCCCATTCCTCGATTTCATCAAAAGAATAGGTGTTCTCAAGCGAAAGCATCTTTTGCTTATGTTGAACGGTAGCAAATCCTTCAAGGATGCCTCCTGCCACACGTGCCGTGGGGGAATCATCGCTTTTAAACTCAGGATGCGCGTCCTCCAAATCTTTCAGTTGCCGCAGCAATGCGTCGTATTCTTTATCAGAGATTTCAGGATGGCTTTCGATATAATAACAAACGTCGTGGTGGCGGATGGTATTACGCAGGGTCTCGATCTTCTTTTTTATTTCGTCAGGCATAAAACTAATATTCAAACATTTTCAAACTATATCCTTACGCACTGATTTGAAAATTGTTAAACGTGCCTCCTGCTGCAAGCCATTGCACATCAGTGTCCCGGATATAACGGGCAAATGAATGATGAATGGAAAGCAATAACTTTTTTAAAACCTCTTCCTCTGCTTCTGCAACCAGTTGAACCCTTCCATCAGGCAGATTCTTAACCCACCCGCCGACATCTAATTCATCTGCTAATTCGCGCACCGTAAACCTAAACCCAACTCCCTGCACCCTTCCTGAAAAGTATACCTGGAGCTGTTTTTTCATGAAAATTCTACCCGCATCTTATATACTGGAAAATAAAGAAGAATCATCGGGGCGGACAGACTTGAACTGTCGACCTCAGCGTCCCGAACGCTGCGCTCTAGCCAAACTGAGCCACGCCCCGTATTTTAATGAATTTCGTGGCGAAATCCGCCAACGCTTTAGTGGCGGACGAAATCCGCTAATTCCAGAATAAAATAGTATATCAGAAAACCATAACATTGGCAATGCTATTACCGCATCCTTGCTTGCCTGTTTCTTGCCAGAAAACGAAGAAACCGCACAATCTCTAACACAAAAAGGATACCAGGGATATTTGTTGAGCGAAAGTATGCTTGCGGCCAGATCGCTGATTGCGATCGAATATGTTGACGCAAACGCCTCACGGCCTGCAACGGATTTCCTCGCAAAGCTTTGGTTAATGCGAGCAGCGAAAACGTGTGTATAGGAATAGTTGTTCCTAAAAGATTCTCTTTGTGCTGGAACTTAGTAAATTCCTTAATATCCTGCGTGCTGGGGAAAACGATATATCGATACGCCTGGTCAAGAAAATAGCGCGCCAGTTCATGCGTTCGAAAAGGAAACAACGGCATACATTTTTTCCATTTTGACGCATACGCAAGCAAGCGCATGTGCAGTCTACGCCCTACCGATTGATATACGCGCTGCTCAAGCTCATCCTGCTCAAACACCGGCTCAACATGCCCTAAGGCATCATTTACTTTTTGATAACGCATTACACAACCATGCTCTGCCTGTAAACAAAACTCAAAGAGTGCGCGCATATCACAGAGCGGCCACTGGAAGAATTCAGTGTCATTAACAAACCCTTCCTTTGCCACTGAAGACTGTTGCTGGCTTTTCATAAGACCAAAATAAAAACCATGGATCTGCGGTTTTTCCCCAGCGCGCTGCAACAGACGCACAATATTTTCCTGAATTGACCCATGCCAACCAAGATCAACAAAGGCAACGGGTTTATCGCTGGATAACCCTTCCTCTATTAAATATCTCAACAAAAGATCCCGCTGGCCATTGCGTTTCTTTGAGAAATCCTGCGCCACGTCTGGGCGAGCGAGGAATTGTTGCAATCGTTTATCGGCGAGGCGAGATTCAAGGATCTCATCAATTGATGCAATGCCGCAGGCGCAAGCGGAAGATGCGCACAGCCCTAGATCAAGCTGCAACGCATGGGCAAGCTGGCGAACCGTTCTCCAATAGCATACCGCTAAAGAATCATAAGCTTCTGGGGAATCAAGACTATCCAATGAGGCAAGCAGCGTAGAACGCCTACTAGCGTAAAGATAGCGCGTTTCAATAGCGTCTGGCCCTGTATGAGGAAAGAGCACATGAAACATCTGCTGCAACACTCTGCCTGCGCGAGACACAAAATAGATTTTACGGATACCCAGCTCTCTTGCGCGTTCGTGCAGCTTAAGTATAAATAAAATAAACAACGGTCCGGCGATCTCAATCAATCTATCTTCAATTCCGCTAGGAGGACGCAGATAATCAGAGGTCGCTGTTGAGGTAAGGGCGCGTTTAAAAAAATACCCGCTCCAATACTGATTTTTAATCGTCAGATCTCTGGCGACTTCGACGCTAACCCGCCTCGCCGATTCATAAGGATCAGATACATACACTGCTTGAATACCGAGCCTGTGCGCAGCGCGATAATCGCTTTCAATGTTATCTCCTGCAAAAACCAGATCATCAGGAATTATTTTCTCTATTTCAAGAACGTGGCGGAATAATCGACCGGAAGATTTCGTTTGTAACATATCCGATGAAGAATATCCCGCGTCAAAAAATGATCGCACACCGAGCGCGTCAATAAACTGCCAAAGCGTATCAGTCGAATGATACATATCCGAAATAAAAATAATGCGCCGGCCATACCGACGAAGCAAGCCAAGCGTATCCTTTAAATAGGGCGCAGGCATAAGCGCATCCTTTTCTAAGGCAAGTTCGCTATCGTGTATATAAAGACAGAGTCCGGGATCGCTCACCTTTTTGCCGCAGCAGGAGGCAACCCATAAAGGCACCAGATCAGAAAACCTAATTTCTGGATCATACCCCTGCTCTTGTGCGCGCGCATACAATGTCCGTTCGCAGTTTCTTCGGCAAGCCAACACAAACGCATACGATACAGCAAACCCTCGCCGCTTAAGCTCCAAAAAAAGATTTTTAGCAGAAAGCTCGTGTATGTATTCGCCAGGTACGCGCCGGCAGAGCACAGTATCAAAAAGATCCATTCCCACCACGGGCTTACGCGTATCTATCAACCTCGAGGCAAGAGAATAAAAATGTGCAGAGCGCATACTCATCTATGCTCCTCTGGATAAAACAAAACATTGCCGGCAACTTCCTTGCGTAACCTAAAAATCCTTGGCGCCCAAGGGAAACGCGCCGTTAACCACAATGCTACCTCTTCTTGTATAGTGGGACGCGTATTATTCTGGGAGCCGCAAGTCATGAAAAATCGCAATAACGAAACCTGAAACAAGAAGCTACCGAAAGACAAGATAGCGCTATAGTTCTGTATGAGCTTAACAGCATGATTATATCGATACGTAAACCAAGCAACACACTGGCTGAGGTTGCGCATCCCTGGTCTTAATTGCATGTTTTTTCTGTGCGGGGCGCAAGACTCTGCCTGGGCAACGAGATCAGTAATCATTTTTTCTAGACGCTGCACCGATTGACTGCAATCCTCTATGCGTTCAGCTGTGGCAAGCGCATTCTTCTTTAACGCTGCAAGTAGCACTCTGTCGCCGGCGAGCCGCTGCAAGGCAAATACAATGGCGCGGTCGTCATACATCGGAACAATGATAGCGTTGTGATTATGCACAAGATATTCTTTAGCGCAGGCCAGATTATAGCTGATAACGGTCCCGCCGCAATGCAACATCTCAAGCGGCGGTCCAAACATCCCTTCAACGCGGCTCATTTTAACCAAGACATCGCAAGAACGATAAATCGCTGGCGTCTGTTCAAGAGGAACGGACGAAAATACTCTTGATACTCCGGGATAGGCAGAAATTTTAGTCGGAGTCAATAACCATATATCCTTAATGCCGGCCTGAAAACATAACCGCAACGCACGATCAGTCAGTTTCCAATATGAGCCAACTAAACCTTCAACGAGCACACGCATTCCATGCGGCCGCGTGGCATCAATACTAGGACCATTGGGTGAAAATATTTCCTTATCGATGCCAAAATGATTGACCATGACTTGACGCCTGAAATGAAGCGACAAATAGCGCTTCATCCAGCGCGCTATAGTAATAACAGGTAAGGGAAAACAATACGTCAATTCTGCCCGCGCACGCAACAATATGCTCCATGGAGCGAAGAAGCGTGACTCAACCGACTGGACTCAATAGGCATAACATAACGCAGGAA
>JAGOIJ010000115.1 GCA_017995695.1 Candidatus Omnitrophota bacterium
CAATTCCAGGATTTAGGGCACCAGGTCGCTTTCCTTGTTGGTGATTTTACTGCGCGTATTGGCGATCCTACCGGTCAAAGCAAGATTAGAAAAATCCTTACTGATGAAGAGATCAAGGAAAATGCCGCGACCTATACAAAACAGGCTTACAAGATTTTGTTGCCTGAAAAGACAAAAGTTGTTTTTAACAGCAGTTGGTTTGATGCGATGAATGGGCTTGAGTTTGCTAAGCTGCTCACGCATTATACGGCAACGCGTTTACTTGAGCGCGATGATTTTTCCTTGCGCTTGAAGGCAAACAAGCCGCTTTATATGTCGGAGCTCTTATATCCCATCCTCCAAGGATATGATTCTGTGGTGCTGCGTGCGGATATTGAAGTAGGAGGTAGCGACCAGAAATTCAATCTTCTGGTGGGAAGAGATTTGCAGAAAGATTTCGGGCAACCGCCGCAGGCCGTCATTACTATGCCACTTTTAGAGGGGATTGACGGCGTGCAGAAAATGAGTAAGTCGTACAATAACTATGTAGGCGTTAACGATTCTGCCCAGGAGATGTTTGGCAAGATTATGTCTATCCCTGATGAGCTGATGGTGAAATATTTCGAGCTTTTGACTCAGCATGATGTTCATGCGATACGCAGCATGCACCCTAAAGAAGCCAAGGTTTTGCTTGCGCATACAATAGTGACCGAGTATCATTCTTCGCAGGCAGCTGATATGGCGCAGGCAGAATTTAATCGTGTGTTCAGTCAGCATGAGGTGCCGCATGATATTGCAGTATTTCGTGTTGACCTTCAACAAAATAAGATTATTGATGTATTAGTCGCTAGCGGCTTGGTTGAATCAAAAAATGAGGCGCGCAGGCTCATTCAGCAAGGAGGAGTATTATTTGAAGGCGTTCGCATTGCATCGGAGAATACTCCGATAGAGAAAAATGGGATTCTTAAGGTTGGGAAGCGTCGATTCATTAAGATAGAAATCTAAACAATGAAATCTAAGCCGCGATTTTCTTTAGATTTGCACAACCGGTTGCAAATTTTTACCAGTGCAAAGCCTGTCATTGCCCAAGGAAGTTTACGCGTCAATAAAAATAACGAGCTTGAGTTTACTGTTGCCGAGCTTCTGGCGTGGCGTACACTTAATCGCGTGCCCCGGCGCATTACGTTTAAAGGTACGTGGCGGCTCAATAAGCTTAACCAGCCTGAATATGTATTAACGCGCACTTCCCGCCAAACCGAAGGAGATGTGTTAACCATTCAGGGAAACCTCCTTGCCGCAGAAAAGAATACCTGCCTGTTCCAGGTCACCACTATTGATAAGCGTGGATCAACAAGGTTTCAAATCTTGAAAGTAAGCGGGTCATGGCAGGCCGATGCTTATAACCGCCTTACGTTTCTCGTGCGTAAAAAGAATGATCCCGATGTTATAACTTTAGAAGGTTCCTGGGAGCTTAACCAGGATCAGCAGATCACCTACGCGGTTGAGACCACGAACCTTAAAACAAAATCGAAGAAAGTTTACCGCATCGCGTTTGAAGGATTTTGGCAGCTCGATAGCGCCCAGAAGTTGACCTATGTGTTGTCGCATGCCAGTAATTCTTTCTTTGCCTTTCGCGCCCATTTGGAAACCAATACCATTTATCCGCAAGACGGGACAATCAAATATCGCTTAGGATTCGGCGTTTCCGATTTAAATCGCGACGATAAGATTTTAACTCTTTACGGTGTCTGGAAGATTAATCGCTTGCTTAGTCTTACCTTTGAGATGCGCTATGGTAAATCGGTGTTAAAGAGTGCGGAATTTGCAACCCACGTGCGTTTTGGCCGCTCTGACGAAGTTATTTTTTCGCTGCTTGATAAAGAGCGCGAGCCATTGGGTGTTGAGGTTGTTTTTACGCATTATTTCTTGCGTCGTAATTATGCTGAAGCGTTTGTGCGTCTAGGAAATTACGTGCGCGATACACGAATTGAAGCCGGGGTTTCGGTACCGTTTTAATACTAAGTAAAAAGGAGATACTCATGAAGGGGATATTGTTGGCTGGCGGAAAGGCAACACGCCTTTATCCAATTACGCGCGCCGTCTGCAAGCAATTGTTGCCAGTTTATGATAAACCGATGATATATTATCCTTTATCTACATTGCTGCTTGCCGGGATAAAGGACATTTTGATCATCTCCACCCCTGATTCTTTGTCTTGCTTCAAAAATCTTTTGGGCGATGGCAGCAATTTCGGCATAAGGCTTACGTTTGCAGTGCAGAAGAGGCCTGGCGGCATTGCGGAGTCGTTTTTAATCGGTAAGGATTTTATTGGTAATGATACAGTTTGTCTGATCCTTGGCGATAATATTTTTTACGGGCCAGGACTTTCGGATATTCTTACTTCCGCTGCTCGCTTGAAAAATGGAGCGACAGTCTTTGGCTATTACGTCCGTGATCCTGAGCGTTACGGCGTCATTGAATTCGATAAGCGCTGCCGGGTTACTGCCATTAAAGAGAAGCCCAAAAAACCTAAAACAAAATTTGTCGTTACCGGAATGTATTTTTATGATAATGAGGTTGTCAGGATTGCTGAATCGCTTAAGCCTTCCGCGCGGGGTGAGTTAGAGATTACCGATGTCAATAACGCATATCTTAAGAAAAAAAAGTTGCGCGTTAAGCTGTTGGGTAGAGGATACGCCTGGCTTGATATGGGAACTTATGATTCGCTGATTGAGGCCTCAATTTTTATAAAGACCATTGAGGAGCGGCAGGAACTGAAGATCGGCTGTCTTGAAGAAACTGCTTTTAGGCTCGGCTTAATCAGCGCGCAACAGCTTAGGAAATTGGCTCATACTATGCCGACAAGTTACGGTAATTATTTACGAGAGGTTGTTAATAAATGAAAAGCGATGTGTTAATTCTTGGCAAAGGGTATATCGGCGAAAGGATTCAGGAGCGATTTGGGTATCCTATTGCATCAGAGCGGATTACCTGTTTTAAGGATGCTGAAGCGGTTATCAAAACACACAGCCCGAAAGTAATCATTAACGCGATTGGAAGCATTGGCAGAAACGTCGATGCTTGCGAGCTTGATAAAGATAAGACCCTGCTTGCGCATAGCTTTGTTCCTATCATTCTTGCGGAAGTCGCGATTCGCAATAACATTAAATTAGTGCATATTAGTAGCGGTTGTATTTTTCACTTTGATTATAAGCGTGATAAGCCGCTAGAGGAAACAGTGCAGCCAGATTTTCTTGAGCTTTTTTACAGCCGTTCAAAGATATATTCAGAGTTACCGCTTGAGCGGTTATCCTTACGTTATCCAATCTTGATTCTGCGCATCCGTGTTCCTCTGGATAATCGTAATCATCCCAAGAATCTGTTAAATAAGCTTATTGCCTTTAAAGATACTATCGCGGATTTGCCAAACTCGGTTTCCTATATACCAGATTTTCTTTCTGCGCTAGATCATCTTCTCAAGCAGGATTGTCGCGGTGTTTATAATGTGGTTAACAGGGGCGCGTTGCGTTATGCTGAACTGCTTGATGTGTACAAAAAGTATGTTCCCGATTTTACCTATCAAGAAGTTGATTTTAAGAAATTAAATATAATCCGTACTAATCTCATCCTTGCTACTTCTAAGCTTGAAAAAACAGGTTTTCGTACTAGGGATATCCACGATGTGCTTGAAGAGTGTGTATGCGGATATCTGGGAAAAAGTTGTAAGTAGCAAGGTATAAGTTGTAAGTAAAAACTAAAGATGAAAAAAATAATTGTAACAGGAGGAGCAGGATTTATTGGCAGTGCATTTGTCAAACTCCTGGTGCAAAGAGGCATGCGGCCCATTGTTATCGATAAGCTATCGTACGCTGGTGATCTTTCCCGACTAGCCGATATCAAACGCAAATTTACATTTTATAAAGTTAATATATACAATAGAAAGAAAATTATTGAAATAGTTAGAAATGAAAAGGCGTCAACAATTGTTCATTGCGCTGCCGAGACTCATGTTGATAGAAGCATCAAGGATGCAAAGGTTTTTCTTGCGACAAACATTGAAGGAACGCATTCCATGCTTGAGGCGGCGCGGTCTGTGTGCGTTGAAAAATTTATTCATATTTCAACAGACGAAGTGTACGGCGATATAGCAAAAGGATCTTTTACCGAAGATTCTCCTCTTAGGCCCAATAGTCCCTACGCTGCTTCAAAAGCGGCTGGCGATCTTTTGGTGCGATCCTATATAAAGACGTATCAATTTCCAGCTATTATTGTCAGGCCGAGCAATAACTATGGTCCCTGGCAGTACCCGGAAAAACTTATCCCTCTTTCGGTATTAAAGGTCCTGCGTAATGAGAAGATTCCCGTGTATGCCAAGGGTCACAATGTGCGTGAGTGGCTTTTTGTGCAAGATTGCGTTGAAGGCATTTTAAGCATTCTCAATGAAGGCCGCATAGGTGAAGTCTATAATTTAGGCAGCAACCAGGAAAGGCGCAATATCGAGGTTGTGTATGCGATCCTGAAATCAATGCATGCAACCAATAATGCAATCGCTTTTGTCAAAGATAGGCCTGGCCACGATATTCGTTATCGGTTAGATTCTCGAAAGATCACACATGAAACTGGATGGCGTCCCCGGGTTGCTTTTCAGGAGGGCATTGCCCAAACAGTATCCTGGTGTCAGATTCACCAGCAGTGGCTGCGCAGCAAGTGGAAGCGCATCGCTTATCTATACCAGTAGCATACGTCATTATCTATAGAGCTCTTGATGAAAATCCCCCTTACCGATCTTAACGCCCAATACAAAACCATTCAGCCAGAAGTTGATGCTGCCATTGCCGAGGTATTGAAAGAGTCAGGTTTTATACTTGGCAAGCAGGTGGAAGTATTCGAGAAGCAGATAGCCCAATATCATAACGTAAAGGCAGCAGTGGGGGTTGCTTCAGGAACCGATGCTTTGGTTTTATCATTAGCTTCGCTTGGCATTAAGCCCAAAGATGAGGTTATTACTACGCCATTCACCTTTATTGCCACTGCCGAAGCTATCCACCGCGTAGGCGCAAAGCCGGTGTTCTGCGATATTGATGCGTCTACTTTTTGTCTTGATCCTGCAAAAATTAAGCAGTGCATTAACTCTCGCACAAAAGCGATTATCCCTGTGCATTTGTTTGGATGTCCATGTCAGATTGATGCTATCAGTTCAATTGCAAAGTCGCATAATCTAAAGATAGTTGAGGATTGCGCTCAATCATTCGGCAGCGAGTATCATGGGAAAAGGGTGGGTAGCTTCGGGGATTGCGGGTGTCTTAGTTTTTTCCCGGGCAAGACTCTTGGCGCTTATGGCGATGGTGGTATGGTGGTTACGGATGATGAG
>JAGOIJ010000116.1 GCA_017995695.1 Candidatus Omnitrophota bacterium
GAATGAGTATTATCTTGATGATTTCCATTTAACTTTAGAAGGGCATCGTTTGTACGCGCAGGCGCTTTTCCCGTTTATTAAGGACATTGCGCAACAGGTGACTGCGCAAGCAACAGAAAATTCTCAACATTAATACGCGCACAAAAAATGGTTTGGGATTTTCTGGAGTTAGGGTTATAATAACTTAGTACTATTCTTAAAGTTTTTAGAAGTATAATAAGCGCAAGGTGATAAGGAAGCATCAAGAAAAAGGGAGCTGAAATGATCAAATACCTGTGGTTTTGGTTGGGGTTAGTTTGGATAATACCTGTTTTTGCGCAGGAGCATATTACCATAGCTACCTATTATCCTTCTCCCATGGGGGAATATCTTGATTTGCGAGTCGCAGGTACATTGCGCTTACGACAGGAGCCAACTGCAGCAACGTCAGCAAGGCTCGAATGGATAACGACTGACGCAACGCAATGGGTAATGGAACAACAGGGGGGGGATTTGCGATTTTCTTCCTTAAGTGGCGGAACCTTTTATCCAGGACTTTCAATCAATCCTGAAACCGCATCTGACCAAGGTTTATTGCTTACGCAGGGTAGGGGATTTCCCTTTGATATTGTTTTGCGCGGAGGTGCGGTTAACAATCAATTAGATGCCGGTGATGTTATATTTCAGACAGGCGCTGGAGCTGAACGAGCGCGCATCTGGTCACACAATGGCAGCGATAATGAATTAAGGATGGGCACGTACCGAGCAGGATCGCCGCACGTTGATCTTATGATTGACCAAAATGGCAACACGGGGATCGGTAGAAGCGATACTCGGGCGCAGCTTGATGTGGCTGGCGCAATAGGTATCGGCGATGAAGCAATACGGTGCACCCGTGCTAATGCAGGAGTGACCAGATTCCATGATAATAAGCTTGAGGTATGCAGGGAAGATGATTCTGGCGACTGGAATTGGCTCGGGGTAGGTTCCTTATCTACAAGAATTACGCATGGTTCTTGTCCAGAGGGTTATAAACTTACCGGTGGTAGCTGCAGTTGTTCATCTCACGGTAGCTGTTTGGTGACTGTCAATGAGCCTTTTCGCAATGGGTGGCGTTGCTCAGGGCACACTACCGGAGGTGCTTCGATAACGACGTATGCTATTTGTTCAAGGATTGAGTGATTTAGCTGCGGTAACCCGCACTGCGGATTGTTCATAGTTGTTGATCAAGGAGGTATTGATGAGAAGAATCTTTATAGTGATGGGTTTAGTTATATTCTTCGCCCAGGCGAGCTTTGCTCATCCACCTAGTAGAATCGAAATTAATTTTAACAGCGAGACTTTGATGCTTACCGCCAAGATTACTCATCCGGTTGCGGATGCCGAAAGCCATCATATTAAGAAAGTCGACGTTGCTGTAAACGGCAAGGAGATCCTGGAGCATAAGATTTCGAAACAGGATAACACAACGGATCAGTTGGTTGAGTATCGTATTCCTGATGCGAAATCAGGCGATAGAATATCTGTGGAAGGATATTGTAATATTTCAGGTAAGAATCAAGAGGAGATAACGATAGAGTAATGCTTCCTCGTATAGCGTTGACTATCCTGCAGGTGAGTCTCGGAGTGGTATTCTTTGTTTTTGGCATCGGAAAATTTCAAAATGATTATTGGGCGCGCACCATGGCTTCCATGGATATATTTCAACGCCTTCCTTGGAGCCCAGCCGTTTCGGTGATTATAGCCGGTATTATGGAGGTAGCCACTGGATTGGCACTTATGGTTGGTTTTCGACGAAGGCTCTTCGCTTTCATGGCTGCGATTCAGCTTTTGATTATTCTTTTCCTTCTCAGTTTTCAGGAAATAAGAGATGTCGGGTTGTTTGGTTCTGCATTATTCTTAGCATGCTCAAAAGAGCCAGCGTTTGGGTTTGATTATGTGTGGAAGCGTTATGAATCGCGCAAGAAATAAGTTTTGTCTTTGTGGTAGAATCGTGCTGGGCAGCGCATCAGAGAGAGGAGAGTGCTATGTTTAAGAGCGCAAAGTTAGGCAAGGAAATTGTGGTGACGGTGGCCAATAAGATCGGCGTACTTGCCGATATGACGAAAATCCTAGCAGATAGCGGTATTAATATGATGGCTGTGGCTGGGTTTGTCACGGGTGGCGAGGCAAAAATCATGCTTGTTGCCGCGGATAACCTTCGCGCAATCGATGCTTTAAGAAAGAGAAATTACAGCGCGATCAAAGAGAATGAGGTTGTTATTGTCGAGGTTGAAGATAAGGCTGGGGCTTTGCGCAATATTGCTGTAAAACTTGCCGGCGAAAGTATTGATATCAAGCATATCTATGGCACTAATTGTGGTTGCGGGGGGCCCGTCATGATTGTGTTTTCGACCACGGATAATGAGCGCGCTGTTGTTGCCCTCATGGCGCGATAAAAAGGAGGTTTCATATGTGCGGAAGCTGTGGTTGTAGGCCAAAGAAAAAGGCGAAGAAAAAGAAGAAATAGTTAATGCGGCGATAATGGTAGCGTATAGCTAGCCATACGGGGAGCTCTTTTTAGCAACACGACGCTCCCCTTTTTAATCCCTCGCTAAAATCCTCAGTCAAAACCTTAAGAGTCAGAAGTCGTATGAAGGATATAAAGAATATTTTATTAATCCGCACTACGAATCAGGAAAAAATTATTCCACCGCTTGGTTTGTTGTATGTTGCAAGCGCAATTCGAGCGTGGAGTAGAAATCATCCCTGCACTATACGAATAGTCGATTTTACTGCAGAGAGGCTTGATGCAAATAGTTTTGTGCGTATAGTGCAGGAATTCGCTCCGGATATCGTTGGTCTTAGTTCCCTTGATAGCGAGTATGCGCAATTTAAAAGGATATCATTGTTGGTGAGGGAAGCTGCGCCAAATAGCACTCTTATAGCGGGGGGGCCTTTAGCGAGCAACTATTATGCCGATATTTTAAGAAATGGCCTGGCTGATTTCATGGTTATTGGCGAGGGTGAGGTGACCATAGTTGAGTTGTTGGAGTCTTTGAAGCGGGGTGATGGTTTTCAAGCTGTTTCCGGCATCGCGTTTAAGAAAGATAAGGATATCGTCCAAACTGCTCCCCGCGCGTTGATCCAAGATCTTAATGAGATTAATTTTCCTGCTTGGGATTTGATAGACCTGCAACGTTATGCTGGATTTTACAATTGGAACGGTATCTTGCGCGAGAAGTATCATGCCCCCATTATGACCTCGCGGGGATGCGTGTATCATTGTATCTATTGCCATAATTTTTTCGGAAAAAAGGTGCGGATGAGAACCGTAGAGAATCTATTGGCCGAGATCAAGCTATTGAATGAGCGTTTCGGCGTTAAAGAATTTCATTTTATCGATGATTTTTTCAATTTTGACTTAGAGAGGGTAAAAGATATTTGCAGGGCAATAATTGCATGCGGGTTAAAGATCAAGATAGCTTTTCCCAATGCTATTAGGGCGGATCGTATGGATGAGGAAGCGCTGGTGCTCCTTAAAAAGGCGGGCGCCTATAAGATTAATTACGCGATTGAGACAGCAAGCCCGCGCCTGCAGACACTGATCCATAAGAACCTTGACCTCAAGAAAGCAAGGAGCATCATTGAGTTAACATCAAGAAAAGGGATCATTGCGTTTGGTTTCTTTATGTTTGGTTTTCCGACTGAAACAATCGAGGAGATGAAAGAGACTATTTCCTATGCTGTAGCCTCCAGGCTCGATAATGCCAGATTTTTTAAGGTCGTTGTGCATAAGAATACTGAAATCGAGAAGCTCACAAAGCGAGAATATTCAATAGAGCATTTCGATAATTGCGAGGATGTTGATTATTACGGCCATTTGACGAATTTCAGTGATGTTCCTACGGCGCTGCTTAATAACATTATTCTTGAAGCCCACTGGAAATTCTATCTAAGGCCCGGAAGGATCTTCAGGCTGTTTGTAAAATACCGTAACCCATGGGACGTATTGGCGAGGCTTTTTAATGTACTTTCATTAGTTTATTTGAATAGGATTACCGCTGACGATACTAATACGTTTTACTAGAGAGTCGGTTTGAAAGGGTTTTAAGACATAGTGGGCTGGAGAGTAAAGCGATGGGCGTTATGTTGAATACCATGTTTGTGCTAATTAAGCATTTTCAAACCGCGGCATTAGTCAATATTTTCTATTTCTTTGTAATGCCATTATTTTCTTTTGTTAGACTATTCGATCCTCTGGGCAAGCGATTAACGTCTAAGGGAACATTTTTCAAGAGGCGCAAGGCTCAAGGAAGCAACATAGAAGATTATAAGCACCCTTTTTAGTGATTTCTGGGGATCAAGATAACATATCAGGAAGTAATAAATGCAACCCGACACCTTGATGGTTAATTCCGTAGAAGATTTTTATCGCCGTTTTCCTTTTCCTTGGTTTGATCTTACCAAATTCAATCAGAGGAGTGATCTCATAAAACATGCTTCGCAGTATGCCAGGATGATTTATATGAACATTCCTTTTGGCAAAGAAATAGCAGATGTTGGCTGCGGCACCGGTCAGCTTGCTTGTTTATTAAGCTTGAAAGCTTCGCGAGTTGACGGAATCGATTTTTCCCAGGCTTCTATTGAAAAGGCTGCTTCTCTAAGGGATCGTTTAGGAATACGGAATCTCGACTTACATGTGGTCGATATCCTTAAGGACTTAGGGGCATGGCCAAAGCGCTATGACGTTGTGTTCTGCAATGGCGTCTTGCATCATTTAAGCGATCCCGAAGCAGGGGTTGTCAATTTGTGTGGCCTGCTGAAGAGCGGTTCTTATGTGGTGATTGGTTATTACAATACCTTTGGGCGATTCATTAAGAACGTGAGTAGGAAATTCCGGGTTTTGCCTGATAAGGAAACGCAAGATAAGCAGGCGCTGCATTGGCATTTAGATCAAGAGTGCCATCCTCATGAAGTTACCTTTACTCATGGCGATGTCATGAGATGGTTTAATAAATGCAATATCGAATATTGTAGTTCAATGCCGCCCATTGAACATTTTCATTGCTCTACTTTGTTCACCAGGCCCTTTAGGGTTACGCAAAAACAAGTTTCTTTGTTCAAGCGATTCTTTGTGCAGCTTTCTTGGGTTTGGAGTTTACGATCAAGCGGCGGATATTCTGTTATTGTCGGGAGAAAACGTTAATTGAATATTCTAGGGATTTCTTGTTATTATCATGATAGCGCAGCTGCCATGCTTCAGGATGGCCATTTAGTTGCTGCGGCTGCTGAAGAGCGTTTTAATCGAATCAAGCATTATAATGAGTTGCCCGAATATGCCATTATGTATTGTCTTGATAAGGCGCGGATTGTCCCAGAAGAATTGG